>PLMM01000355.1:14612-25927 GCA_003142495.1 Gemmatimonadota bacterium
GCGCGCATCGCGACGGACAACGGACCGGAGACGACGACGGCGCTCATGAGCACCGCGGCGCACGCCGGCGTGCGCGTGCTTTCGCTCGCCGTGCAGAGCACCTCGCTCGACGATGTCTTTGTGCACTACACGGGACGACAGCTCCGCGACGCATTGCAGGAGCCGTCGGCGGCGGACAAGTCCGTCATGATCAACCGCGGCCGATAGGAGAACGCGCATGTATCGTACATGGGCCATCGTAGAGCGAGAGCTGCGCCGTTTCCGCCGCAGCCCGATGCTGATCGTCATGTCGCTCGTCATGCCGATCATCCAGCTCGTCGTGCTCGGCTACGCCTTCGGCGGACAGGTCAAGCATCTGAAGGTGGGGCTCGTCGATCAGGATCACGGCGTACCGGCGGTGCGACTTCACGAGCTGTCGAACGCCGTGGCGGCCAATGCGAACACGTTCACGCCGCTGATGTACAACGACCTCGGCGCCGCACTCGGCGACCTGCGCAACGGGCATCTCAATGGCGTTCTCGCGATCCCACCCGACTTCTCGCGGCGCCAGCTCGCCGGCGATGCGCCGCGCGTTGCGCTCATCGAGGACAACACGGACAACTTCGTGAGCGCGAGCCTCGCCGGCGCGTACTCGGGGCTCATCGCGTCGTACAATCAGCCGGCGGCGGCGCCACAGCGCGTGAGCCAGGAAACGACACTCGATGTCGTCGAGATGTATCCGTACGTGCCGTACATTCAGTACTTGCTGCCGGGCTCCATCGTGATGTCGATCTTCATGATGGTGATGATCGGCGGTGGGATCATCTTCGTCGACGACAAGGCTCGCGGGCTGCACGAAGGCTATCTCGTCACTCCGATAACGCGACTCGAGCTCATCCTCGGCTTCAACCTCTCCGGGGCGATCAAAGCGGTGCTCGCGGGGCTCGTGCTGATGACGATCGGCTCGCTGATCGCCGGCGTGCCGAATCCGTTCGACCCGCTGCGCCTCGTGCGCATGTTCGTCGTGATCGTGGTGACGGCGTTCGCGCTCGTGAGCATGATGTTCCTGCTCATGGTGCGCGTGAACGATCCCCTCATTCCGCGCGCGACCTTCGGCCTGCTCAACACGTTCCTCTACTTCCCGAGCGGTGCGGTCTATCCGACGCAGGCCTTTCCGGGGTGGATGCGCGTGATCTCGAGGATCGATCCGTTCACGTACGCGGTGCACGCGTTCAAGAGTCTCCTGCTCAAGAACACGGGCTTCGGCGCGATCGGCTACGACCTGCTCTACCTCATGCTCTTTTCGCTCGTCTCGATGACACTGGCAACGAAGCTCTTCCGGCGCACGCTGTGACGAGCACGCCCGTTCAGATGGCGGACACGCACCAGCGGCTGCTCGACGCCGCGCAGCGACTCTTCACGGAGCGCGGCTTCGCGAAGGTCACCGTGCGCGACATCACGAGTGAGGCGCAGGCGAATCTCGCGGCGGTGAGCTACCACTTCGGCGACAAGCTCGGGCTGTACGAGTCGGTGCTCGAGATGGGGCTTCGATTCGCGCTCGAGCTCAACGAGAGCACGATGCTTCCGCGCGAGGGCCACAACGCGGAAGAGTGCCTGCGCTACTACGTGCAGCACTATCTCCCGCGCATCATCCACGCGGACACTCGGGGATGGATCTACCAGCTCCTCAAGCACGAGTCAGCCGATCCTACTCCTGTGGCGCGCAGATACGTGCAGCAGGCGATCATGCCGCGCATCGAATATCTGATCGGCGTGGTGCGCGATCTGTTCGGCGATGGCGCGTCGCCAGACCGCATAGGGCGATGCGTTACGAGCATTCAGGCGCAGTGCCTCTTCTATCTTCCCGATCCGTTCAAATCGATGGTGCGCCCGGGCTGGCAGCCGCACACCGAGGAAGAGATTCGGGATACGGCCGAGCACATTGCGGAATTCTCGCTCGCGGGGATTCGCGCGATGGCGAATCTGCGGCGCGGGCCGCGCGTGCGGCCGCGGTAGGCGCGCGACTAGTGCGCGCACCACCGCATCACCACCGTCCCGACGATCAGCGTGTCGTCGCGCGGAATGGAGAACGCCGCGAACTCAGGGTTGAGCGAGCGCAGCTCGATCGCGCGGCGCGAGAGACGCCCCACCGCCTTCACCACGTAGCCCTCCTCGGGGCGCCGCGCGACGACCATCGAGTCGCGCCGCACCAGCGAGCCCACGCTCACGAGCACGACATCGCCCGCGTGTAGCGCGGGCTCCATGCTGCTCCCGCTCACCGTGAGCGCGACGTACTTGTGCCCCGCCGCGAGCGACTGTGGAAGCTCGATCCAGCGCTCGCACGGCTCGTCCCACAGCTCGCGCCCCACGCCGGCGGCGACGCCGAGCTCCGGCCACGGCACGAGCCGCTCGCGCACCACACCATCGGCGCGAGAATCGTGCACGATGGGATCTTCGCGCGCCGCGGCGACGCCGAGCCGAGTGGCGAGCACGAGCGCCTGCATGCGCCGCGCGAACCGCTCCGCTCGTGCTTCCGTCGCACGACGCTCGCCGCTTCGCTGTCCTGCGCGCGCGTCGCGTGCAAGCCACTCGTGAAATTCTCCCACGCCCCTATCGGCGGTAGCTGTCATGACCGCGAGCCGTGCCAGCGCATCCATCTCGCGCTCGCGTCGCTCCTGCCTGTCGCCCGCGAATTCAGTGGTGTCCATGTGTGCCCCCTGGTTCGGCCGCGCGCGATCGAAGTGCGGCCGCGATGTCTTCGGATTTCATGTACCGTGTTCCTCCCGCATCCCCCGAGCTCCTGCGGAAGAACGCGACCAGCTCCTCACGCTCGGCCCCCGCGCATTCGTGCACGTGGCGGAGCGCACGCTCGCGAAGCCGGCTCCGCGTGCGCGAGAGCCGCACCTTCGCCGCGGAGTAGTTGATGCCGAGCCACGGCGCGACGTCGCGCATCGGCACCGCGTTCCCAACCCACGTGAGCATCTGCCGCTCGTCGGAGGTGAGCTCGGCGTCGAGCACGGCGGCGAGTCGAGCGATGGCCGGGGAGACTGTCGACACATCGCCGTTCTCACCACCGCTCGCGCGAACCGCGCTCTCGGAGCACGTCGCGAGCACCATTCGCTCGCTCGTCGCCGCGTCGCTCGAGATCGCGCGTGTATCGCGCTGGTCGCGCCGAGCGGCGGAGCGGTGGGCAGTGAGCATGCGATTCCGGAAGGCGCGCTGGATGTACGAGTGAATGTCGCGCACATCGTCGCGTGGCTTCGTGCGCGCGCGCTTCTCATCGGAGATCAGCGAGAGGACGACGTCGGAGAGCACGTCGTGCGCGTCGTCCTCCCAGCTCTCGAGTGAGACGCCGGCGCGCACGGCATAGCGCGCGAGGAGTGGCTCGAAGCGCGCGTAGAATTCGCGCAGCGCTTCGAAGCTTCCCTTTCGCACGGCGGCAACGAGCTCCGCATTGCTCGTCGCGCGCCAGCGCATGCGTTCCGCGAGCCGCTCGCTGCGCGTGTCATCCGGTCGATCTCGTTTGATCATCTGTCCTCGCCTCCGTCGCTACAGTGAAGACGCCGGAGGGTTACACGGCCCCGATGCGCTGGCGCGGATGGCGACGGAGCCACGCGCGCAGCCGGCTCGCTAGTCGCGCGAGATCGGCGTGCGAGGGGGGTTCTGCGAGGAGTCGCGCGCTCGCGTGCGCCGCGCGCGCGGGGCGCATGCCCGCATGGCGGGCGAGGGCAAGCAGCGAGAGGAGGTCGCCGAGTGCGTCGGCGCGCGACTGGAGCGGCGGGGTATGGGGCGCCGCTGCGGGTTGAGGCGGCGCCGATCGCGGTCGCGCGGGGGCGACTCGGAGCGGCGGAGCGGCCTGCCTCGCGCGCGCCGCGCGAACCATCTCCTCTCGGCTCGGACGCTCGGCGCTCGCCGTGAAGCCCAGGTTTGCCAGGGCGCGCCCGATGGCGGATGTCTCGGTGTTCTCGAGGCAGGCGACGGCGTTGACGTCACCATCGCCTTCGCGCTCGAGCGCCCATCCTGTTGCGGCGGGATTCTGCTCGTCGGCGGTGCGATAGACGCGCGCGCGGAAGATCACGGCGTTTGCGTCGCGCTCGACGAGCGAGGTGATGATGCGGCCGGCGGGGTAACGCTCATAGAAGAGGGTGACGCGGCGGGCGACGGGAGCGTAGCGATCCAGATCGTAGCCATTCTCTGCTTTAGGCATAGCGGTGATCCTCGGTGCGTTCGACGGATGCATCTGGGTAGCGCACGTTATACCGAACAGATACCGAAAGCAAGAGGGGAGTTATAAGTCATTGTGCTAACAGGAGTTACGGCGAAAATAACGGGCTGGGTGAGGGGAAATCATGCACGGAGCGGTCGCGGCAGGGGCCACGCGCGCGAGCGACTCAGCCCCGCCGCGCTCAAGGCCTTCTTCGCGATCGTCGATCGCTGGGCCGTGCGCGACGAAGACGCCCGCTCCCTTCTCGGCGGCATCAGCAACGGGCCGTACTACGAGCTCAAGAAACATCCCGCCGGCCGCGTGCTCGACGCCGACCGGCTGCTCCGCACCTCGTATCTCATTGGCATCTACAAGGCGCTCAACATCCTCCACTCACGCGCACTCGCCGATGAGTGGGTGCAGCTCCCGAACACCAATCGCATTTTCGGTGGACTCACGCCGCTCGCCTACATGCTCAAGGGCGGCGTCACTGCGATGCAGACCGTGCGGCGCCTCCTCGACGCGCGGCGCGGCGGAATGTGAGAGCGCTTCCGCCAACCTCGCTCGTGCGCCGCAACGACACGCATCGCCTCATCCCCTCGCAGCATCGCGACGAGGGGCGCTCGGTGCTCGCGCTCCTCACCAATAGCGACGCAGAGCTCGCGGATCTCTTCGATCTCGACAACGCGACGAACGATCGCCTCCTCGCCGAGAACGATCTGCTCCCCGGCATCGCGAAGCACGAGCTCCTCTTCGGCCTTCCCTACTACCGCACGGTCAACCCCTCGTTCACCCACGCGCATCCACTCGGCAGCCGCCTCAGCGGCCCCGATCGCGGCGCGTGGTACGCGGCATTCGAGATCCGCACGGCGCAGGCCGAGGTGGCGTTCCATCGAACGATTCACCTCGCGGAGATCGGCCGCGTCGAGGATGAGGTGACATTCGACGACTATCTCGCGGACTACAGCTGCGAGCTTCACGATCTGCGGAAGGGCGCAGCGTTCGCGCCCTATCTCGATCCAGCGAGCTACGTCTCGTCGCAAACGCTCGGCGCGCGCCTCCTCGATGCCGGATCGCTCGGCGTGATCTATCCGAGCGTGCGCCGCGCGGGCGGAACGTGCATGGCGTGCTTCCGGCCGGCGCTCGTGATGAACGTGCGGCGCGCGAAGACGTATCGGATGCGATGGAGCGGGAAGGAGACGCCGGTGATTACGGTGGATGTGGCGTCGTAGCGCACGCCATGGCGAAGGTCCCTACTTCGCCGCCATCCCCTTCAACAGCTTCATCATCTTCACGTCGTACGGATCCGGCGTCGCATCATCGTCCGCGATCTCGAAGTTCTCCTGCGGCGTCTCGAGAATCAGCGGCACCTGCTTCGCGCGCTTGTCCGCGAGCAGCCAGCCGAACGCCTCCTTCCCGATCTTCCCCTCGCCGATCAGCATGTGGCGATCCTTGTTCGAGCCGAGCGCGCCCTCGCTGTCGTTCAAGTGAAAGAATGACGGCGGCGCTCCCGCCGCCTCCTCGAAGTCATCGAGAATCTTCGTCAGCGCAGCCTTCGACTCACTGATGTCGTGCCCCGCCGCGAACAAGTGACAGGTATCGAGCCCGAAGCCCGTGCGCTCGCGCAGCGACGCCGGCATATCTTCCAGCATCATCCCGATCTCCTCCGGCGTGCGTCCCATCGTGAGCCCCGCGCCAGCAGTGTTCTCGATCAGCACGCGCGTCTCTCCCTTCACGGTTTTGAGCGCGTGCGTGATCGCCTTCGCCACGCGCTTTGCCGCCGCTGCGCGATCGCCGCCCGTTGCCGCGCCCGGATGAAAGCAGAGCTGTCCGATGCCGAGCGCGGTCGTGCGCTCGAGCTCCTTCGCAAGCCCGTCGCGCGCACGCCCCCACTTCTCCTCGTCGTTCGACGCCGTATTCAACACATACGCCGAGTGCACCAGTACGTGCTCCGGCTTGATCCTGGACTTCTCGAGCGCGGCCTTGAAGCGCTCGACGCGCTCCGGCCGAATCGACTGCTTGTCGCCGTAGAATTTCGGAATCGCCGTGAAGATCTGCAGCGCCGTCATGCCGCCGTTCCCCGCGCGGAGGGCCGCCATGTCGATTCCACCGTTGTCAACCGTGTGTGCGCCGAGCAAGAGTGGCATGTGCCCATTGGGTTGAGAGCTTGCGTGCGACGGCGTGCGCCTTGCACCTTTTCTGTTCTGCCTGCGGCCTGCAGCCCTGCATTGGGTGATGCGCGCGCCCCTCTAGAATAGCGATTCGTCGTCATGCCTGTCGCCACCAAGTCCGCTCCGGTCGCCACCGCTCCGGTATCCGCCTCCGATGGCCTCAACGGGCGCGCCCGAAGCGCCGAAGGCGCGCAGGGCACCATGGTCGCATTCAACGGCCATCGTAGAACGCCGCCGCCCATTAACGAGCCGATTCGCAGCTACGCGCCCGGCACCGCCGAGCGCGCCGAGCTCAAGGCGCGCCTGGAGTCGATGGCGAACGAGGTCGTCGACATCCCGATCGTAATCGACGGCCGCGAGATTCGCACCGGCGACACCGCGAACGTCGTGATGCCGCACGCACATCAGCACGTGCTCGGGCAGTGGCACGCGGCAACCGTCTCGCACGTCGCGCAAGCGATCGATGCGGCCGAGCGGGCGCGCGCGGACTGGGGGAATTGGCCGTTCGAGGAACGCGCGGGCGTTTTCCTACGCGCGGCCGAACTTCTCTCCACTCGCTATCGCGCGACGCTCAACGCCGCGACGATGCTCGGCCAATCCAAAACGGCGTTTCAGGCCGAGGTCGACGCGGCGTGCGAGCTCGCCGACTTCTGGCGCTTCAATGTGCACTTCGCCGAAACGCTGTACGCGGATCAACCGATAAGCGACAAGGGGATCTGGAATCAGACGGACTATCGCCCGCTCGAGGGATTCATCTACGCGGTGACGCCGTTCAACTTCACCGCGATTGGCGGCAATCTCTCCACGGCGCCGGCGCTCATGGGGAACACGGTGCTCTGGAAGCCGTCGGCAACGGCGATGCTGAGCGCGCACTACATCATGCAGATTCTCACCGAGTCCGGGCTGCCGCCGGGGGTGATCAACTTCCTTCCGGGCGACCCGATCGCGATCTCGAACGCCGCGCTCTCGCACCGCGATTTCGCGGGGCTGCACTTCACAGGGAGCACGAACGTCTTCAACATGATGTGGAAGCAGATCGGCGCGAACACGTCGAGCTATCGAAGTTACCCGCGTATCGTCGGCGAGACGGGCGGGAAGGACTTCATCGTCGCGCATCACACGGCGGATGTCGAAGCGCTCGCCGTCGCGATCGGTCGCGGCGGATTCGAGTACCAGGGGCAGAAGTGCTCGGCCTGCTCGCGGGCCATCGTTGAAGCGCCGATTTACGACGCGTTTATCACCAAGCTGCTGGAGCGCATAGCAAAGTTGACCGTGGGCGACCCGGCTGCCAACCACTACCTCGGCCCGGTAATTAACAAGGCTGCGCTCGATTCGATGCTGCGGTACATCGAAATCGGCAAGAAGGAAGGACGCCTGCTTGCTGGCGGCAAGGCTCCGGCGACGGCCGATGGCGGTTACTTCCTGGAGCCGACCGTAATTGCCGACGTGGCTCCCAATGCGGTGATTTCGCAGGAGGAGATCTTCGGGCCGGTGCTGGCGCTCGTAAAGGTGGCCAGCTTCGAGGAGGGGCTGAAGGTCGTCAATAATACCGAGTACGGCCTGACCGGCTCCATCTACTCCACCGACCGCGAGAAGCTGAACATTGCCCGCCGCGAGTTCCACGTGGGAAATCTTTATTTCAACCGTAAGTGCACCGGCGCGATGGTGGGGGCGCATCCCTTCGGCGGCTTCAATATGAGCGGCACCGACTCCAAGGCCGGAGGGCCGGATTATCTGCCGTTGTTCACGCAATCCAAGAGTGTGGCGGAAAAGCTGTAAGGTTTCAGTGGAGATTCGTGGTTTCCCAGGTCTCAGAACCGGGACCTGGGAAGATTCCCCGATGAAGTTGAAGGCTTTTCGAGCGATGGCCTTCTCCGAAAAGCCATAAAACTGCAGTTATAAAATATCCCGTCATAACCGCAAAGAACGCGATGAAGATGGGGCACAAGCGTCTGGAATATTAACGGTGAGTTGTCGGGTTCTCTGGGGGGCTAGGCCATGACGCGCGGCTGGGCAGTCTCCTCGGCTTCCAGCTTGCTGCCTACGTCGGCGGCGGCGGCAGCCAGCACCCGGTGGTGGATGGTGAACAGCGCCAGTTCGAGCCGGTCGCTGACACCGGTCTTATCGTAGACGGAGCGCAGGTAGTTTTTGATGACCTGCTCGGTGGTCTTGAGGCGGGTGGCAATCTCGCGGTTCTTGCATCCCTGGACAATGAGCGCGACGATGCGCATCTCCTTGGGGGTGAGCCGGTCGCGGACGCGGGTGCCGACCATGTCTTCCTCGGGCGATTCGGCTACCATGAGCTGCGGAGGCAGCCAGGTGTCGCCTCCGGCTACGGCGCGCACACACTCCAGCAGGGCAGGCCCGGTGACGCTGCGGAAGACCACGCCGCGAAATCCCTGTTGCAGGTAGGCGCTGGCCGAGTCGTTGTTCTCGGCAATCACGATACCGCGGCTATTTGTGATCTCCAGCAGCGTACGCAGCCGGTCAATATCCGGCCGCAGCGAGGCGGCAAACAGGACGATGGAGCCGGGAAACGTGGTGATGGCGTGATGCATACGATCAAGGTCGGTGCATTGAGCAATGATTCGCACTTCTTCGTTCATGGCCAGCACTTTGGCTGTGCCAGTCCGAAAAATAGCCTGCGAATCGGCCAAGATGATCTTGTTCATGATGCGCGCCTCATCCGCTGCATAACCCCGGAAGCCTGAGCCGAGGCCCGCCCAGCCCGCAGTTCCCGCCACGCCGGAAACGGCGGTTCGGGCTCAGGCAATGGCCTCTTCTCTTTGGAGACTATCGGCAGATTACCGCAAACTCTCGAACTGCTTCAATCTGCAACAAAAAGGAGCGGGGCACATTCCTTTGGTGACCGGCCCAGGGTTAAACCTCGCTACTCTTCGATAACTATCCTGCAAATGAGATTACATCCTGATGACGAAAGGGTCACGAGAATTCGCAGCCAGCGGCCACGGATTCTGTTTACTGATGAGGCTCATGGGCTGGAAGCTGGCGGCGGAGCGGGTTCTGTTTCGGCCATGGCCCTGGTCGTCGCGGGGATCTCTTCCCTTAGCAGAAGTCAACCATTTTCTTCGCACCACAGGCGGTGAAGTTGGTGTGCGTCATGCCGATGTAGGAGATGGAGAGGTGTGGATGGCTGATCGCGCGGAACTTCTTGAGGTCGCGCTGGATAGTCTTCCGGAGGGACTTGCGCTGCTGGGCGGCGAGGGCCAGGTCATGCTCTGGAACCGGGCCGCTGAGGCGATCACCGGGTACGCGAGCGCAGACCTGTTATCGCGGCAAACTCCCGGGCAACTGGAGCTGCTTTTATCGTTCTGTTCAAGGCCCGGGGATCAAGAGGCTGGGGCGGAACCGCAACCGGGACGTGGCGCCATTGTCCACTTTCAGCACAAGCTGGGTCACGATGTCCCGGTAATTGCCCGAACGCTGGTGCTGCGCGGCGGGCTTGGCGGGCGCATGGGCACGGCGGTTGTCTTTCATCCCGCCGAGAGCCTGGATGCTCTGCCGCATGGGGAGTGTGACGAAGGTTCCAGCGTGGAGGCCAGCCAGACAGAGTTTGAAGACCGGCTGGCAGGGGTGTTCGAGGACTTTCGGCAGGGCGGGGAGACCTTCGGCGTTCTATGGATAACCGTTGACCAGGCCCACGAGCTGCGCAGGACGCACGGCGCCGGCGCCTGCGACGCGATGCTCGAAAAGGTGGAGCGGGCGATGGCCAACGGGCTGCGTCCGGCCGAGGAGATGGGGCGCTGGGGCGACGAGGAGTATCTGATTCTGTCGCACGAGCGCACGCCGGAGATGCTGGCGGCCCATGCGCAGGTGCTGGCCGGCCTGGCCCGGACGGCGGAGTTCCGCTGGTGGGGAGACCGTGTATCGCTGACGGTGAGCATCGGCGCTGCGCAAGCGGAACGGAATGGGAGTCTGGTTGAACTTCTGGAAAAGGCAAAAGCTGCAATGTTTACCAGCTTTCATGCGGGCGGAAACCAGATCACATCCGCGCCGGGGGGGCAAGCATGTTCGCCATCATAGGCATTGTGCTGGTTTTTGTGTCGGTCATCAGCGGCTTTTTGATGGAGAAGGGCCATATTCAGGTTCTTCTTCAGCCGGCAGAGCTGCTCATCATCGCCGGCGCGGCCACGGGCACTCTGCTGGCGGCCAATCCGGCGCACATTATCAAAGCAATCGCCAGAGGGCTGGCGGGGGTGCTGAAAGGCTCGCCGTTCGGAAAAGAACGCTACCTCAGCACGCTCAAGATGATGTACCAGTTTCTGAACAAGGTGCGCAAGGAGGGTTTGCTGAGCGTGGAGATGGACGTGGAGAAGCCCACGGAGAGCTCGATCTTCAAGAACTATCCTGAGTTTCTCGCCGACCATCATGCCCGGGACTTTGTGTGCGATACGCTGCGCATGGCCATCACCGGGGGCGTGGAGCCGTTCGACATGGACCAGATGATGGAGTTGGACATGGAGGTGCATCACCACGAGACGACGCAGCCGGTCAGCTCCTTAACAACGGTGGCGGATGCGCTGCCCGGACTGGGGATTGTGGCGGCGGTGCTGGGCGTGGTCATCACCATGGGCTCGCTGGGCGGTCCGCCGGAGGAGATTGGGGAGAAGGTAGCGGCGGCGCTGGTGGGCACGTTTCTGGGAATCCTGCTGTGCTACGGCGCGGTCGGACCGCTGGCCTCGAACATGGCCAAGACGGCCGACGCGCAAGACCAATACCTGCATGTGCTTCGGGTGTTGATCCTGTCGTTTCTGAAGGGCTCGGCTCCGATGATCGCCATCGAGATGGGGCGGAGGGCGATTCCCGCGCATGTGCGGCCCGGCTTCGACGAGATGGAAAAGAACTGCAAGAGCCACGCAGCCAGCGCAGAACCGGCCGCGGCGGCAGCGGCTTAGAGCATTTTCACAGTTTCTGTAAGGTGGGTTTAGTGGTTTCCCACC
>PLMM01000020.1 GCA_003142495.1 Gemmatimonadota bacterium
CGATCGCGAGAGCGCGGCCGATACTGGCCGCGCTCTTCGTTTACGGATGTTCGTCGTCGGGTGCATCGCATACATCTGCGGTAGGCGGCGTGCGTGGCGACGCGATGGTCTTTCCGCTCGCGGTGGACTCGGTGCGCTTCACGAGTGGCTTTGGCGACGCGCGGGGCGGCGGCAGATCGCATCACGGGCAGGACATGTTTTGCCCCAAGTGGACGCCAATTCTCGCCGTAGTGAATGGTACCGTCGACTGGATTGCGACGGTGCGGCCGAAGAATGGAAAGAGCTATTCGGTGCTGCTGCGCGGCGACGACGGCAATCAATACTTCTATGACCATTTGAACAACGATAACCCGGGAACGAAGGACAATCTCGGGGATCCGGAGTTCGCGTACGCGGCGGGAATGCGGAACGGCGTACGCGTAACTGTTGGCCAGATAATAGGATACGTCGGTGATTCTGGTGATGCGGAGCCCTCTGGTCCGCACCTGCACTTCGAGATGCACGTAGGCAGTTGGGACCATCCCGTGGACCCCGCGCCGGCGCTGCGTGCAGCGCTTTTGAAGCGCCGCGCGTTAAGCGCCCGCCACACGAACCCCTGACCGTTCGGCTAGTCCTCGACTAACAGGATTGTGGCCGTTCGTGTGCGTGTCGCAACCATCGCGTGACCTCTTCTTGACAGTTTCGCCGGGCTGTCCTATTCTCGTCTCACCTGCGGCACATCCGCTTCAAGACGCTTCCATTGTTTCATCGCGCGCTGAGTTGCGGCGCGCTTTGCTTCATCTCCACACGGTCGCATCGCACAGCGGGATTTTTGTATCCAATACGCAGTGAGGTTCCACTGTTCCATGGCGCGTGTGTAGTGTCGTATCGCCGAAGCACCGCTCACCTGGGGGCGCACGGGCACTCTTCTATCGTCTGCACCACCGTGTCAGAACCACCGTGTCAGAACGACCGTGTCAGAAGCATCGCTTGATCCAGTTCGAAGGCAGTCAACCAATGGAGGGCGCATGAAGTTTCGTGTTCTGTCAGTGGCCGCATTGTTTGCTCTCGTGGTAGCGCCGCGCATGGCGCTCGCGCAGGGAGAGGCTTTGCTCACGGGAAAAGTCACGAGCGTGGCTGGGTCGCCCGTCGAAGGAGCGCAGGTGTTTTTGGACAAGATGGCAATCGGGACGCAGACGAAGTCGGATGGATCGTATCGCTTCACCGTGCCCGCCGCGCGTGCGTCGGGACAGGCCGCGCTGCTCACGGTGCGTCTGCAGGGCTTCAAGCCGAAGTCCGTTACCGTCACGCTGAGTCCGGGCACCATCAACACGGACTTCTCGCTCGAGTCGCAGGCCGTCGTGCTGCAGCAGCTCGTCATCACGGGCGAAGGCACGATCACCACGAACGAAAAGCTCGGCGTCACGGTCAACAACGTCGGCGCTGAAGACATCGCGAAGTCCAACGAGCCCAATCTGACGGAGGCGCTCGCGGGCAAGGCGCCGAACGTCGCGATCACGTCCGAGTCGGGCGATCCGGGCAGCAGCGTGAACATTCAGATCCGCGGCATCAAGTCGTTCTCGGGCGACGGCCAGCCGCTGTTCGTGGTCGATGGCGTGCCGGTCGACAATCAGTCGATCAACGTGCAGGGGCAGTTCGCCGGCAACGCCGAACAGGGCACCGTCGCACCGAACCGCATCAGCGACATCAATCCGAACGACGTCGAGTCGGTCACGATCCTCAAGGGCTCCGCTGCCGCCGCGATTTACGGTGCGCGCGCTGCGCAGGGCGTCGTGCTCATCACCACGAAGAGCGGCAAGGCGGGGAAGACGGAATACTCGCTCCACTCCTCGTACTCGTTCGACAAGGTGACGGCTGGCTACCCGCTGCAGCGCACCTATGGTCAGGGCAACAACGGCTTCCTCGCCGACAACGGCGTGTTGAACACAGGGCTGCCGTCCGACACGGACGCCTTCTCCTCGAGTCACAGCTGGGGACAGCCGCTCGCCGCCGGCACGGTGACGTACGATCACTTCGGCGAGATGTTCGAGACCGGCCACGTCTCCGACAACAACCTGTCGGTGTCCGGTGGTGATGATCGCCGCACCTTCTTCCTCTCCGGCGGCATCAACAACAACAACGGATTTGTCACCGGCCCAAACGACTCCTACAAGCGCAGCACGGTCCGCCTCAAGGCGTCGCAGCTCATCGGCGACAATCTGAAGGTCGGCGGCAACCTCTCGTACATCGATACGCGTGGTTCCTTCATTCAGCGCGGCGACAACACCTCCGGCATCATGCTCGGCGGTCTTCGCACGCCGCCGGAATGGAACAACCTCGATTTCATCGCGCCGAACGGGCAGTATCGCAGCTATCGCTTCCAGTCGCCGTCCACGCTCTCCGCCACCACGGGGCGCGGCTACGACGACCCGTTCTTCATCGTGGCGAATGCGCCTGCCAAGGAAAATCTCAGCCGCGTGCTCGGCAACATCGATGTGAACTGGGAGACGTTCGAATGGCTCAAGATTCAGGAGACCGCGGGAGCCGATTACTACACCGATCAGCGCCTCGAAGGACTCCCGCTCGGCAACGCGACGTCGCCGTCCGGTCAGGTCATTCGCGCGGACTACAACAACTACATTCTCGACCACAACCTGACCGCGATAGCGAGCCACACGTTCAGCCCGTGGTTCTCCGGTACGTTCACGCTCGGCCAGAATCTGAACTCGACGGACTTCCACCAGATCTACGACCTCGGCAGCACGCTGATCGCGCCGCTGCCGCTCGTGATCTCGAACACGATCTCGACGAATCCGAACGACAACGAGACGCTCGTGCACCGCGAGTCGTACTTCGGTCAGGCGACGGCGGACCTGTGGGACCAGCTCTTCCTCACGGGCGCGCTCCGCAACGACGGCTTCTCGACGTTCGGCGCCAACGATCGCCGTCACTACTTCCCGAAGGCCAGCGCCGCGTGGACGTTCACGAAGGCGATTGCCGGTCTCACGAAGTCGATCGACTTCGCCAAGGTCCGTGTGGCCTACGGCGAGACGGGGCGCGAGCCGCTTCCGTACTCCACGCTGAGCAACTTCGGCGTCGGAACCTTCATCGAATACGGCGGCGATGCGTCCGGAATTCTTCGCACCATCTATCAGGGCCAGGCCGGCCTGATCGGACCGTTGGCCATCGGTTCCGACAGCCTTCGTCCCGAGCGCACGCGCGAATACGAGGGCGGACTGGATTTCGGTCTGTTCAAGGGCTTCATGGACGCCGGCATTTCGTACTACGACTCGAAGACGACCGACGTCATTTTCCAGGCACCGACGCCGCCGTCCAGCGGTAGCACGAGCATCATCAAGAACGCCGCGACGATCACGAACAAGGGCTGGGAAATCACCACGAATTTCCACCCGATCAAGAGTCAGAATCTCACCTGGGACTTCGGAGCCGTCTGGGGTCGCAATCGCAACCTCGTGACGAGCCTCAGCGGATCCAGCGACATTTCTGTTGGTTCGCAGGCGATCCTGAGCACGTTCGCGCGTGTCGGATTCCCAACCGGCTCGTTCGCCGGCCACGATTTCGTACGCTGCGGCCGCGGATTGGTCGTCGGCGCAGACAGCATCGATGCGGATGCGTGCCAGGGTCATCCAAACGGCGCGCTCTACATCGCACAGAACGGCTTCCCGGTCATCGATGAGGCCAACCTCCGCATCGTCGGCAGCGCGCAGCCGGATTGGACCGGAAGTCTTCACACGACCGTCGGCTTCCTGAAGCATTGGGAAGCGTCCGCGCTGCTGGACATCAAGCATGGCGGGCAGATGTACGATGGCACGCGTGGCGCGCTGTAAGTGTACGGCACGCACAAGGACACGGACATTCGCGGACAGACCTTCGTCTTCGGTCCGGCAGCGAACGGTGTTCGCGGCTTCCACGGCGACCCTGCAGTTGCCGGTCCCGGCGCTGGTACGCCCGTGATCATCGATCAGAACTGGTTCGAGGGCGATGGCGGCGCGTTCAGCGACAACGTCACCGACTTCATCGAGGATGCGGGCTACACGAAGCTGCGCGAGGTGTCGCTGGGCTACACCTTCACGCAGCCGTGGGTATCACGCTCGCTCGGCCTGAGCAGCGTTCAGCTCCGCGTGGCCGGTCGTAACCTCGTGACCTGGACTCACTATGCGGGACTCGATCCCGAGTCGCAACTGGGTGGTGCGACGCTGGTCGGTGGCTTCGACTGGTTCAACAACCCACAGACGCGCTCGTTCGTAGTCACCGTTGGACTCAACCGTTAACTCGCGAGGAGGAGAGCACATGAAAATCAAATCACGCGCGCTCGCGCTCGTCGCGATGGTTGGTGTGGCCACAACCTTTGGCTGCAACAACTTCCTGACAGGCGACAAGCTCAGTAACAACCCCAACCTTCCGACGAGCGCCACCGCCGATCAGCTGTTCATCGGTGTGCAGGTTGCGACGATGGCCGATTGGGAGGCGTATCCGCTGAATTTGCTGCCCACGTGGGTGGATCAGATCGCGGGCGTCAACCGCCAGTGGGCGAACTACGCCGACTACGCGTCGGGCACGGACAATGTCACGTCCGACGGAACATGGATCGCGACGTATGGGCCGGGCGGACTCGCCGACCTTCGTCGTGCAGAGAACGAGGCGACGGCGTCTGGCAACCTGAAGGAGGTTGGAGAGCTGAAGGTGCTCGAGGCGCTGTTCATGGGCACCGCAGCCGATCTCTTCGGCGACGTTCCGTACGACTCGGCGCTCACGGCCGAGCCGAAGTTCGACGCGCAGGCGGACGTGTACACGCACGTGCAGGCGACGCTCGACACGGCAATTACGGATCTTGCCGGTGCAGGCGCTGGCGGCGCGGTCGATTTCTTCTTCGCCAGCGACTTTAGCAAGTGGACTGCGATGGCCCACACGCTGAAGGCGCGCTACTTCATGCACACGGCGGAGAACTCTGACCTGTCGTACGACAACACGAAGCTCAACAGCGTGTTGACGGAAACGGCGAGCGGCATTCTCGACCCGAGCGGTGACTTTGCCACTCAGCACACCTCGAACAACCTCGAAGCGAACCTGTTCTATGAATTCCTGATCGGCTCCCGTGCCGGCGACGTCGAGCCGTCACAGCTTCACATCTCGCTCTTGCAGTCGCTCAACGACAACAACCTGCTCGCGTCGCTGTATTCTTCGCCGTATCTGGGATCGGCTGCGGGAATTTCGGCAGGTAGCCACGTCTCGAGCTTCCTCGTGAACGCGACGACGAAGATGATCATCGTCGGGAACTACGAGAACACCCTGCTGAGCGCCGAAGCGCACTATCGCCTCGGTGCCACAGGTCCTGCAGGCACGGAGCTCCAGGCCGAGCATGCGGCGTACGGAGAGCCGGGTGCCGTTCCGATCGTCGGTGGCGCGAACGGACTGCTCGTCACGATTATAAATGAGAAGTTCGCACGTGGATTCCTGAACCCGGAAGTCTATTTCGACTATCTCCGGACGTGCGTGCCGAACATTCCGCTTCCCGCGAACATCGCGAACGCCTTCACGGCGGTGCCAGCGCGCTTCAACTACGGCTTCACGGAAGAGATCACGAACACGAAGACGCCAAGCGATCCGATTGCGAATGCCAACTGGCCCAAGCATGCCACCAGCCCCTCCGGTGTAGCGTGCTTCGGACAGAAAGATCGTGTGGGCGGATGACCACGGCCCACATAAGACAACCGCCGATCAGCGATCGATCCTTACCAGTCTTCAGGAGCTCCATTTATGAATAAGTCGAAGTTGATGTTCGCCGCGATTGCGGCGTGCGTTGCTCTCGCAGGGTGCAACAAGAAGGACTTCAACGCAATTACGGGCACGGATACATCGACGTCCGTAACGCTCTCGAACGATCCACCCTCGTACAATCTGACGGTGGGCGGTACCGCTGGCTTTGCGCCAGTGGCGACCCTCGAGCCGCAGAATGTCGCTATCGCGAACGGTTCCACCAACATGACGTTCGCGTTCTCGAATCCCGCTGTCGCCGAGATCAACGGCAATGGCGATCTGCAGGGCGACGCGGTCGGCACGACCACGTTGACGATCACGTATACGGACGTCGTTCACAATTTCGCAACGACGACGCTCGCGATTCCGATCACCGTAACCGCGGCACCGTAACCTGCTCCACGCTCGATGAACAACGCGCCCGATCGGCTTACCGATCGGGCGCGTTTTCGTTGCGGCGTGCGAGCGCCGAGAATCAGTCTGGAATCGCGCCGTCCGGCAGCACGTAGGTCAGCGGATCGACGACCTTTCCGTTCACGTGAATCTCGTAGTGCACGTGCGGGCCGGTGGAGAGCCCCGTGCTGCCGACGTTCGCGATGATCTGGCCGCGCTTCACCTTCTGCCCCAGCTTCACCACTATTCGCGAGCAGTGCGCGTACTTGGTCACGATGCCGTCGCCGTGATCGATCTCGAGCACGTTGCCGTAGCCCGTCTCCCACGTCACCAGGCGCACGGTGCCACCCGCAGGGGCGACGATCGGAGCGCCCATCGGCGCGCTCACGTCGATCCCCTCGTGCGGACGCGCGTAGTGCAGAATCGGGTGGAAGCGCGAGAGCGAGAAGTTGCTCGACAGCCACCCCGCCGTCGGCATGATCGACGGAATCCGCGCCATCTTCTCGCTGTTGTGCGCCAGCGTCCCCGACACCTCGGCGAAGCTCGCCGCGAGCGAGTTGGCGCGCTTGATCATCCCGTCGATGTCG
>PLMM01000375.1 GCA_003142495.1 Gemmatimonadota bacterium
GTCGTCTTGCGCGCGCCGTCGTAGTACTTCCGCGCACGAAGCGCATCGCTGACCTGGCCGAACGCTGCTGCCGCGTCGTTGGACAGCAGCGCAAGACGTGCGTCGAGGATCTTCTCGTCTACGATGTGGTCATCGGTGCTCCCCAACTTCGTATTCGAGGACAACGGGCGAAAACGCTCGATCGTGTGCTTCGCGCCGGTGACGTCGCCGCGCTGCAGCTGCGCCTGGGCAACGCCGAACAGAGCACGCCCCTCCCAGTAGCCACTGTGCTCCTGCCTGGCTTGCGCCGCGAGGAGAGAAAAATACTTCTCCGCCGAATCGGAGTTCCCGTTGAAGTACGCCACCTGCGCGTAGTGAATGAGCGGCTGCGATGGGAGATGCGCCGCCGGGTCGCTGCGCGCGATTCGCACGAGCACGTCATGCAGCAGTCGCTCGGCTTCCGCCGTCTGTCCCAGGTCGTTGAGCGAGACGCCGAGGTCGTGCTCCGTGATGGCGCGGTCCATCGTCTCGCCGCTGCCGGCGGAATCCATCGCGGCGATCGCGTGCAGGTAGGTGGCGACGGCCTCGCGATGATGGCCCTGCCGATCGAGCGAGGCGGCGAGTGTCGCGAGCAATCCATCGTAGTCGAGATTGCCCGCCTCTCCGAGGCTGTCGAGAATCGCCAGTGCGCGCCGCATCGCGGGCACACTCTGCGTGCCATCGCCTACTTCGTTGTCGAGGCCCGCGCTCGCCTCGAGGCATGCGGCTTCCGCCTCAGGACCGGGCGTCGTGCGCAGCAGGGAGCTCGCGCTCTTGAGCAACGTTCGCGCAGCGTCGTACTCGCCCTTCGTGCGCTCGTTGTCAACGCGGTGACATTGAATCTCGGCAAGGAGCTCGCTGTGGCCGCTGGCGACCGCAATCGACTCCGCGCGGGCGAGCAGGATGCCGCGAATCTCGCTGTCGCCGAGCTTCGCATAGTTCGCCGATAGCTGGACCAGCATCGTGGCGAGAAAGCGCGGATCACCGGCATGCTCACGCTCCAGCACCACGCGCCCACGATCGAGAATTTCCCGCATCGTGATTGGCTTCTCTCCGACTTGCGACATCAACAGCGTCTGAAAGTCGCTCTGCGCGCCGACTCGCTTCTTGGCATCGACCGCGGCGTCTCGCTGCAGGCGCGCCTCGCGCATCTGCGATACGGAAAAGATCGTTGCGCCGATGAGCGTCGCAAGCGTGAGCACCGCGGCCGCGACAGCTGCGCGATTCCGGCGTGCGAGTCTCCCCATGCGGTAGGCGAACGACGCGCGTCGTGCGCTCACCGGCTCGTGGCGGACAAAGCGCCCGATATCATCCGCGAATGCGGCCACGGTTTGATATCGATCGCGCGCTTCCATTCGCAGAGCCTTGCCCAGCACGGTGTCGAGATCTCCGGCATCGAGCTTCGCCGGCTCGGCATCGGCTTGGCCCGGCCGCGGATGGCTCCCCGAGAGTAGCAGATAGAGGAGCACGCCAAGCGAATACACGTCGGTGGCCGTCGTGATCGGCTCGCCGCGCACCTGCTCGGGCGCCGCGAAATCCTCAGTGAGCGCGCGTACGCCTTCCTCGGTGAGCGCCGCGTGGGCCCCACTCACATCGCTGTCCAAAAGCTTCGCAATACCGAAGTCGAGCAGCTTCACCACGCCATCGTTCGTCACGAGAATGTTCGACGGCTTGATGTCTCGATGGACGATGAGGCTCGCGTGCGCGCTGCCGACGGCGTCGAGCACCTGCAGAAAGAGCCGGATGCGCTCATCGCGTGTCAGGCGATGTGCCTCGACGTACTCATCGATCGGCTCGCCGTCGATGTACTCGAGCACCAGATAGGGTTGGCCGCCGGCGCTCACCCCCGCGTCGAGCAATCGCGCGATGCCGGGGTGCGTCAGCTTCGCCAGCACCGATCCTTCACGCCGGAAACGAGCCTGCCCCGGCGGCGTCACCAGAGCGAGGTTGAGCAGCTTCACCGCGGCGTGCCCTTCAAATCGACCGTCGGTTCGGCGCGCGAGCCATACCGAGCCCATGCCGCCGTAACCGAGTGGGCGCTCGAGCGTGTACGCGCCGAGCTCGAGCCCCTCGAGCGTGACTTCCGGCGGCGATTCCAGAAACGACCCCGCGGTTGCGGCGGCATCGCTCGCCAGCAACGATGTCAGCTCCGCCGCCAGCTCCGGAGAATTCGCGCACAGCTCCGCAAGCCAGGTCGCGCGCTCTGGCTCCGAGAGATCGAGCATTCGGTCGAGCAGCGGCGAGAGCAGCCGCCAGCGGTCGGGATTCAGAAAAGCCACCCGCTCATTCCGTGTGAGTGACTACACGGTACGAGCGGATGGCTCTTCGTGCCAACATTGTCTTCATGCTCTGTTCGACAGCTGCCGTTCGATCACCCTACCGGTCGATCGGCAATCCGCTCGGCACGTGCCTCGGCACGATATCGTTGAGGTTGCGCGCGCGATCGTCGGTGAGCGCGCTCATGTAGTCCATGAGCTGCCCGACGATGACCGGCGTGAGCACCACGCCCTTGAGCAGCGTGTCGCGCTGCGCCAGGATGTCCGCGGAATTCGGAAGCAGCGTCGTACGCAGCGCAGGCTCGAGCTGCAGCGGATCGAAAGCAAGCAGCTTGAGATCGGACTCGCTGTAGTGCTCGACGAACCCCTGCAGCGAAGCGATCGCACCGTCGTGACCGTACGGGCCCGTGAGCTCGACGTTGCGGAGCGGCGTGGTGCGGAAGAGATACTTGTCCGTCTCGATCCCCGTGATGTTCATGCGGCCGAAGTCATCGCGGAGGCTCGCGCCATTCCCCTTGCCAGGACCGAATTGGGCGACCGCCACATCATGGAACTTCTCGTCGCTGAACGTCGCTCCGTTGTGGCAGAGCGAGCACTTGAGCGTGAGAAATTCCTGCGCGCCGACGAGCTGCCTCGGCGTGAGCGCGTTGTCGCGACCGGCGAGGAATCTGTCCCACGGTGTATTCGCGAACGTGAGCCGGTCCACGAGAAACGCGCCAATTGCGTTCGACGCGTGCGCGAATGTCATCCGATTGAAGCGCTGTCCGGGATACGCCTCTTCGAACATCCGGCGATACTCGGGAATGTCACCGATGCGCTTCATCAGCGCAGCCCAGATCGCCGTGTTGTCGCTGTCGGGAATCGCAGCGAGCTCGTTGCCGGTGTAGGCGCGCATCTCGTCGCGGTTCCCAACCGGGAAGAGCGCAATCGCCGACGCCGGCCCGTATTCGAGCACGCGCCGCATCTCGCGCGAGAGCTGCGGCCCGGCGGGCGTGCTGAGCTGCCCGTGCGTCGCAATCTCGACACGTCCATCCCAGAACAGATGCTTCATCGCGCCGATGTTGAAGAGCGGCGGCGCGTTGCGCGCAATGAAGATCCCCGACGGAAGCGTGCGGCCGGGTCCGATGCCTGTCGCACCCTGTCCCACCGACAGGCTGCGCCCGTCACCCGTCGCGAATTCCGGCAGGTGGCACGTCGTGCACGAGATGTCGCGGTTGCCGCTGAGGATCTTGTCGAAGGCGAGTGCACGGCCGAGCTTGGCCAGCGACGGCCGAACGTACGGTGCTCGCTCGAGCGCTACCACTCCGCGCCCCGCGGCGAGCTGTCGCACGAGCGCCGGCGTCGGCGTGCCCGGCGGCGCAGGTGGAGAAGTTGGCTCGTGTCGCGACGCGGAAGGCTCCGTCGTCGCATCCTTCTTTTCGTCTGCGCAATACATGAGCGGTGCAACCATGAAGGCCGCCGCTGCATACGTCTTCCAAGTCATCCGGCGCATATCGCCTCTCTTAGGTGGCCATATCGCAAACGCGATTACCCCGACCAATCCCGCAGGATGGGTCGCTACCTATCAGATCGGACGAACGGACAAGAAGCGGACAGACGTGTAAGAATTGGGTGCTTAAGGCCCGCTAGAGGCCATTAATCTTCGTCTGCTCGATCCAGCAGCGTCCTGTGAAGGAGCAGCCGCGCCTTCCGCCAATCGCGCCGGACGGTGCGCTCGGACACCCCGCGAAGCGCCGAAATCTCGACGAAGGTGAAGCCGCAGAAGAAGTGCATGTCCACGAGCTCGGCCAGCGTCGGCTCGAGCGTCGCGAGCTCGTCGAGCGCATCGCCCAGCTGCTCGAGCTCTCGCGCTTCCTGCACGGCCTCGGCAGGCTGCACCTCATCGCCATCGAAGGTGATCTCCAGGTCGCGCCCGCGCTTCTTCGCGCGGCGCCGCCGAGTGTAGTCGATCACGAGCCCACGCATCGCTCGCGATGCGTAGCCCAGGAAACGCGCCTGATCGGGGAATTTCACG
>PLMM01000116.1 GCA_003142495.1 Gemmatimonadota bacterium
CGCCGCGCATGGAGACGCACACCGACACGGTGAAGATGCCCAAGGTCGAGGTGACGAAGGACACGATCGTCACGATCACGCCCACCGTCGTGGTCAAGAAGGAGACGAGCATGGTGACCGTGCCGCATGTCTCGGTGAAGCGCAAGCCGTGAGCGACGGCTGAATTTCGGGCGCGGTGATTATTGTCGCGCCTTCCCCTGCGGCGTATATTTCTCTCGTCCCAGGTCCCGAGGGAAGTTCGCCCTCTAACTCCGTCAGGACCGAAAGGTAGCAGCGGCATGAGGTGCCGTTCCTCGCCTCGTCAGACCTGGGATATTCGCGCGGAGGCTGAGCGCTGCACGCTGAAAGCGGCAGTTCCGCGCGAAAAAACAGTGCGTCGAGAGACGCTCGCAGTGCACCGGTCGATGAGAGCCTGGCGGGCAGACCGCCGGGCTCTCCTCGCATTTCCCGCCGCCATGTACATCTCGCTCGCCCGCAAATACCGCCCGAAACGCTTTGCCGACGTGGCGGTCCAGTCGCACGTCAGCAACACGCTCAAGGGCGCGATCGCCCGCGGGCGCGTCGCGCACGGCTATCTGCTGTGCGGGCCGCGCGGCGTGGGGAAGACGACGCTCGCACGCGTGCTCGCGATGGCGCTCAACTGCGAGAACAAGACGGACGACGGCGAGCCGTGTGGCGTGTGCTCGAGCTGCACCCGCATCTGGACGGGGAGCACGAGCCTCGACGTCGTCGAGATCGATGCGGCGTCCAATCGCGGCGTCGATGACGCGCGCGATCTTCGCGAGCGCGCGATGTACGCGCCCTCGGGCGACAATCACTACAAGGTCTACATCGTCGACGAAGCGCACATGCTCACGCGCGAAGCGTGGAATGCGCTGCTCAAGGTGCTCGAGGAGCCGCCGCCGCGCGTCGTCTTCGTGTTCGCGACTACGGAGCCACAGAAGATCGCGCAGGCAGCCGCGCCTGTGCTGAGCCGTCTGCAGCGCTTCGATTTCAAGCGCATCGGCCCCGCCGATGTTCGCGCGCGACTCTCCGCGGTGCTCGCGACGGAGAACGTCGAGGCCACGCCGGACGCGCTCGCGATGCTCGCGCGTGCGGCCGACGGCTCGATGCGCGACGCGCTCAGCCTCACCGATCAAACGCTCTCGCTCGGCGAGGGCGTGCTCACCGCGGAGCGCGTGCGCGAGGCGCTCGGGCTGATAGCGGAGGATGAATATCTCGCGATCTACGATCTGATATCGGCGCGCGAGGCGGGCGCAATCTTCCCCGCCGTCGCGCGACTCGTCGATGCCGGCGCGGATCTCGGCGCCTTCCTCGGCGGCCTCGCGGACATCTTCCGCGCGGCGCTCGCGCTCGCGCTGGGGGATGAGAGCGGCGGGCTCGCCGAGCTTTCCGATCGCACGCGCGAGTCGCTGCTCGAGCGCGCGGGCTCCCTCACCGCAGGCGATCTGCTGCGCATGCTGAGCGCGATCACGGAGCTCGAGCCGCGCTTCCGGCGCAGCGGACAGCAGCAGATGCTCGTCGAGACGATGCTCGTGCGCTTCGCGCTGATGGATCGCACGGTGTCGCTGGAAGAAGTGCTGCGCGGGCTCGGGCCGGACGGTGGCGGGAGCGAGGACTCGGATGGCCGCGGCGCGCCGCGTGCGACGCAGCCGCGGATTCCGGCGCCGACGTCGGCGCCTGCGCGTCCGTCGCGCGAGAGCTCGCCCGCGGCGCCCGCGGCGCCCGCGACAGCCGCTCCCAGCGCCGCGGCGACAGCGCTCCCGCTGCTCTCCGTCGCCGCACTGCGCGAGCGTTGGGAGGCGATCCTCGAGCGGCTGCGCGCCGATGGTCGCATGACGCTCGTCGCCTCGCTCGAGCACGCGACGCCGGTCGAAGTGTCGCCCTCCGGCGAGATCACCTTCGAGCTCGCGCCGGACTTGGGCCACCTGGAGCAGCCGATCATGCATGGCGCGAAGGAGCTCCTCGCCGCGATCGGCGCGCAGCTCGAGGGCGCGACGCGAATGAAGGTGCGCGTCCCTCTGTCCTCACCCGTGCGCGAGGGCGCGACGCGGCGCCTCTCTGCGGAGGCGGTGAAGGCGGAGCGACTCTCCTCGCTGCGCCGCCGCGATCCGTCGCTCGACGCGGCGGTGCGCGAGCTCGATCTGGAGCTCATGGATTGAGGTCGCGCATCCGTTGCGGCGCCCGTCTCACGCTCGGTAGCTTGCGACTCCGCCACCACTTTTCTTCGGGATGTCATGGCTGATTTCATGAAGATGCTGCAGCAGGCGCAGCAGATGCAGGGCAAGCTGCAACAGATGCAGGAAGAGATGGAGAAGCTCACCCTCACCGCCACGAGCGGCGGCGGGATGGTCACGGCCACTGCGGACGGAAAGGGGCAGATCAAGCGCATCCGGATCGATCCGACCGCGGTCAGTGCCGCCGACGTCGAGATGCTCGAGGATCTCGTGCTCGTCGCGATCACCGAGGTGCAAAAGAAGGCCGCGGCCGCGGCAGCCGAGGAGATGCAGAAGGTGACGGGCGGGCTCAATCTCCCCTTCAAGATGCCCTTCTGATGTCGGCGATCGACGAGCTCGCGACCGAGCTCTCACGGCTACCGGGGATCGGGCGCAAGACTGCGCTCAGACTCACCTATCATCTGCTCCGCCAGCCGCCGGAGCAGAGCCGCCGCCTTGCCGACGCACTCGGCGGGCTCTCGGATCGCGTGCATCGCTGCTCCGTGTGCGCGAATCTCACCGAGGGCGATCCCTGCGACATCTGCGGCGACAGCCGCCGCGATCGCGCGATCGTGTGCGTCGTCGAAGAGGCGAGCGACATCGGCGCCATTGAGCGCGCCGGGGAGTTCCGCGGTGTCTACCACGTGCTCGGCGGCCGCCTGTCTCCGCTCGATGGCGTTGGGCCGGAAGACCTCAACGTCGATCGCCTCGTGGAGCGTGTCACCCCCGGCACCGTGCGTGAGGTCATCATCGCAACGAATCCCAGCCTCGAGGGCGAGGCGACCGCGCTCTACGTCCAGCGCCAGCTCGCGTCGCACGTGCCCATGATCTCGCGGATAGCGCGCGGGATCCCGGTGGGCGGTGACCTCGAGTACGCCGATGGCGTCACGATAGCCCAGGCACTCTCCGCGCGCCGGGAGATGTAGTGGCGAAGCTATCCTGGAAGGCGGCAGGGGCGGGCTTCGCCGGTGGCGTTGTGGTGGGCTTAATCGTCTGGACTCAACAGACCCACCGTGACCGGTATAACCTGTTCAGCACGAGCGCCTGGCGCCGTTTGGCGGCTTTGGGGCACATCGGTGGGACGGCGAGTGCCCAGAACGTGGTGCTGTTGCGTGACTACGTAGCCTGGGAAACACGTCCCGAGCTGCGCCGTCGTGGCGAGCGTCTCCTGCGCCGAATGGAACAGTCCCTCGTCTGAAGGACCCTCGATGCCCGTTGGTGCTGCCAGCTGGTCATTTACCGAAGATGACCTCGGAGCGATCATGCGATCGCTCCAGCAGTTCTTGTACGACAGCAATGCCCGCTGCGCAATGCTCGTTGATCGCTCCGGGCAGCTCGTTGCTACCGTCGGCGAGCAGCCGCGCTTCGACGCGACCTCCTTCGCCACCCTGACGGCCGCCGACTTCAGCGCCAACGACCAGCTCGCGCGCCTGATCGGCGAGACCGAGTTCAGCTCCCTCTTCCATCAGGGCGAGCAGGAGTCGATGTATCTGGTAGACATCGCGCGCCGCGTGATTCTCGTCGTTCTCTTCGACAACCGGACGACGCTCGGACTCGTGAGACTGAAAGTGAAGGGAACGGTGGAGGAGCTGGCTCGCCTCTTCACCGCGATGTTCCAGAGGGCGCGCGACACCATGCATCAGCCGAACATCCTGGCGGGCGCCGAGGATGAGATCGATCGACTGTTTCAGTAGCGAAGGAATTTACAATGTCGATGATCAACTATGCCGCCCGCGAGATCTCCTGCAAGATCGTGTATTACGGTCCTGGACTCGGCGGCAAGACTACGAATCTCGAGCACGTCTACGGCCGTGTGCAGCCGAACACCCGCGGCAAGCTCATCTCCCTCGCGACTGAAACGGAGCGCACGCTCTTTTTCGATTTTCTTCCGGTGGATCTCGGAACGATTCGCGGCTTCAAGACGCGCTTCCACCTCTACACGGTTCCCGGCCAGGTATACTACAATGCGAGCCGGAAGCTGATTCTGAAGAGTGTGGATGGCATCGTCTTCGTGGCCGATTCACAGGTCGAGCGCATGGAAGCGAATCAGGAAGCAATGCAGAACCTGTACGAGAACATGCTCGAGTACGGGTACGATCTGTCGACGATGCCCTTCGTGATCCAGTACAACAAGCGCGACCTTCCGAACGCTGCGCCGCTCAGTGAGTTGCAGGCGGCGCTCAACCCGGGGTTCGAGGTATTCGAGACGCAGAAGCAGCGCATCACTCCCGATCCGTATCATGCCGGAGAGAATCTGATCGAGCAGATTCCCACTGGAGAGTGGGTGGAACGGGCACCATACTTCGAGGCAGTGGCGGTCACGGGAGATGGCGTATTCGATACGCTCAAGGCAGTGAGCAAGCTCGTACTGAAAACGCTCGCCTGACGACGGCGCGCGACGGGGCGCAATGAACCTCCCCAACGCGCTCACGGTCGGTCGTATCTTCGCAGCACCCGTCGTCGCCGCGCTCCCGTTCATCGAGCGCTGGGATCTGCGACTCTTCGCCTTCGTGCTCTTCCTCGTCGTGGCGATAACCGACTACTACGACGGCAAGCTCGCCCGCACGCACGGCATGGTCACCGACCTGGGCAAGCTCCTCGATCCAATCGCCGACAAGCTGCTCCTGCTCGCGACCTTCGTTCCGATGTTCATCCTCGTCGGGTCGCGCAACTCGCTCTCGCTGCTGTCTCCCGATCCGGTGACCGTCGTCAACGGCGTGATCACCGGCGTCGGCCCCGCCGGCCCCGGCGTGCACGATGTCTTCCCGTACGTCACGCCCGTCGGCGTGTTCGGGCTCCCGTGGTGGATCATCGCCGTCGTGCTCGGCCGCGAGGCGTTCATGACCATCTACCGGCTCTTCCGCGCGAGCAAGGGCGAGATCATCTCCGCCAGTCGCATGGGAAAGTGGAAGACGGGCTTTCAGTGGACGTGGGTTGGCGCGACCTTCTTCTGGTTCGCCGCCGCGACCGCCGCCGCGCAGTACCACTGGACCGGACCGTGGTGGGTGGGCTTCGCGTACTTCAACGGCACCGTGAACATCGTCTCGATGGTGGTCGCGGTGATACTCACGCTCTACTCGCAGCTGCTGTATCTGCGGCGGCCGACGGCCTAGAGACTCTCCGTGCAAATCGAGCTGCTCACCATCGGTGACGAGCTGCTGCTCGGCTTCACCGTCGATACCAACGCCGCCTATCTCGCGCGAGCGCTCGCGGCGATCGGCGTCGAGATCGTGCATCGCACCACCGTCGGTGACGACGCCGAGAAAATCGCGGCCGCGGTATCCGAGGCAATCGAGAGAACCGGCGCGGTGATCACGACCGGCGGCCTCGGCCCCACCGCCGACGATCGCACGCGCCCCGTGATAGCAACGCTCTTCGGGCGCGAGCTCGTGCTCGACGAGTCGATCGTCGCGCAGATCGAAGCGCGCTTCTGGCGCATGACCTCCGCGAAGATGCCGCAGACGAACATCGTGCAGGCGATGGTGCCCGCAGGTGCGCGCGTGCTCGAGAATCATCACGGCACGGCGCCTGGTCTCTGGATCGAGGATGCACAGGGGCGCTGGGTCGCGATGCTTCCGGGCGTGCCGCGCGAGATGCGCGGGCTCACGCAGGACTCGATCCTCCCGATTCTTCGCGAGCGCATCGGCGCGGCGCCGGTCGCGATCGTCTCGCGCACGATTCGCACGACTGGCATCGGCGAGTCCGCGCTGGCCGAGCGGCTGGGCGAGCTGGGGAAAAGCGTGGACGGGATGCCGCTCGCCTTTCTTCCGGGATGGGCTGGCGTCGATCTCCGTCTCACGTCGCGCACGCTCCCGCCCGATGAGGCCACGCGCGCCCTCGACAGCGCCGAGCGAATGCTGCGCGATGTCGCCGGCCCCGTGGTGTACGGCACCGAGAGCGACGACCTGACCGAGCTCATTCTCGACATGTGTCGCGAGCGCGGGTTGCATATCGCGACGGCAGAGAGCTGCACCGGCGGGCTGCTTGGCGCCCGGCTCACCGCGATTCCGGGGTCGAGCGACGTCTACCACGGCGGCGTCATCGCGTACGACAACTCGGTGAAGACGAAACTCCTCGGCGTGAGCGACGTAACGCTCCGGGAGCATGGCGCGGTGAGCGAGCAGGCGGCGCGGGAGATGGCCGAAGGGTGCGCGAAGTCGCTCGGTGCCCAGATTGGGGTCGGGATCACGGGGGTCGCCGGGCCTGGCGGCGGCACGGAGGAGAAACCCGTCGGCACGGTCTGGATCGCGGTGTCGGGAATCGGCGAAACTCGCGCGCTCGGGCGCGTGTATGTCGGCGATCGCGAGGAGATTCGAATGCGCGCGACGCAGGCATCGCTCGACCAGATACGCCGCGGATTGGCGTCGATTTAAAGGCGCGGACACCCCGTTCGCCGTTGTCTAACCGGGCAAAAAGACGGAAATTACGGCATGACGCGGAGGGCGTCGTCTACTCGAAAGGATGGGACTCGTGAGAGATGATATCGATCTGCCAAATGGCCCCGCTGCGTCGCACGACGACGCTGCCGACGGCGCAGATGGCGATGGCAGTGAGGGCACACCGGTGGCACCCGGCGCGAATCGCGAGCTCGAGGAGCAGCGCGATCGCTACCTGCGTCTCGCCGCGGAATACGACAACTATCGCAAGCGCTCTTCGAAGGAGCGGCAGGAAGCCGGTGCGCGCGCGCAGGGCGAGCTGCTTAAGACCCTCATCGATTCGCTCGACGATCTTCAGCGCGTCACCGCGCAGGATCCGGAGACGGTAGATGCGAAGACCATCCATCAGGGGATCGAGGTCGTCAACAAGAAGCTGATGAAGGCGCTTGCGAACGCGGGGCTCGAGCTCATCGATCCCGTCAACGAGACCTTCGATCCGGCCATGCACGAGGCCGTGTCGACGCAGCCCGCGCTATCGAAGGAAGATGATCATCTCGTGTCACAGGTCTTTCAGCAGGGCTATCGCTTCAACGGACAGCTGCTGCGGCCTGCGCGCGTGGTCGTGAAGCAGTGGAACGGATAGCGAGGCCCTAGCTTACATGGCCCAGAGCAAGGACTACTACCATGTCCTCGGGGTGTCCGCGTCGGCGACGCAGGACGAGATCAAGAAGGCATACCGCCGTCTCGCCAAGAAAAACCATCCGGACGCGAACAAGAGCGATCCGAAGGCCGCTGATCGCTTCAAGGAAATCTCCGAGGCGAACAACGTTCTCAGCGACGTTGCCAAGCGCAAACAGTACGACGAGATGCGCCGCCTCGGCGCGTTCGGCGGCTACGGCGGCGAGCGACAGCAGCGCAGCAGCGGCGGCGCCCGTCCGAACTACCCGGGCGGAACGTACACGGGCGGTGGTGCGGGCGGCGGTCCGCGCATGGAAGACTTCGACATTGGCGGGCTCGGTGGGCTCGGCGATCTCTTCTCGTCGATGTTCGGCGGCAACACCGCGCAGCGCGGCGCGCAGCGTCCGAAGGGCCCGCAGAAGGGCGACAGCGTCGAGGTCATCGTGCCCGTGGCCTTTCGCACCGCGGCGCTCGGCGGCAAGGTGCCGGTGGAGCTCGAGGTGAACGAGGAGTGCGCCATGTGCAAGGGAAATGGCGGCGCGCCTGGTGCGAAGTGGTCCAAGTGCCCGGAGTGCGACGGGCGCGGGATGATCTCGTTCGGACAGGGCGGCTTCGCAGTGAATCGCCCGTGCCCGATGTGCCTCGGCCGCGGGCAGATTCCATCGAAGCCGTGTCCGACGTGCAAGGGATCGGGCGAGGTGCGCACGCGCAAGACGGTGAACATCACCGTCGCGCCGGGCACCGAGACGGGAACGCGCGTGCGGCTCGCGGGGCAGGGCGGACGTGGCAACGACGGCGGACCGCCGGGTGATCTCATCATCACTTTCGAGGTGCAGCCCGATCGCTTCTTCACGCGCGACGGTCTCGACATCATCGCGAAGGTGCCGCTGAACATCGCGCAGGCGATGCTCGGCTCGAAGGTGAGCGTGCGCACGATCGCGGGGAAGAAGGTGACGATCAAGATTCCGCAGGGGACGCCGCCGGGAAAACGCTTTCGCGTGCCGGGGCAGGGAATCGAGAAGAATGGCACAAAGGGCGACATGATCGTCGAGGCGAACGTCACCGTGCCGGACAAGCTGACGCCGGAGCAGGAGCAGATGATGAAGGAGTTCGCCGCGTCGGGTGACCTGAAGTACTAGTGCCGAACTACTAGCGTGAATCGCATCCCGGTCGAAGCTCACGTGCCGAATGGCGGCACGCACGATCGCGCGCTCAGGCTGCACGATGGCGCCGAGCGAAATCCCGGGATGGAGTTGCGCGCGGAGGAGATCGCATCGATCCGCGTGAACCGGAGCGCGGTCGAGCTGCGCGCCGCGACGATCCCTGCGCGCCGCACGGTAAAGAAAGAATATCAGGCCGCGTGGCTGCTGCGCGCGATCTCGTGCATCGATCTCACGACGCTCTCGGGCGATGACACGCCGGGAACCGTAGAGCGGCTGTGCGCGAAGGCGCGCCGTCCGCTGCGCGACGATCTCGTGAGTGCGCTCGGCGTTCGCGAGCTCGACATCAAGGTCGGCGCCGTGTGCGTCTACCACACGTTCGTGACCACGGCGGTGCGCGCGCTCGAGGGATCGGGGATTCCCGTGGCCGCCGTGTCGACGGGTTTCCCAGCGGGGCTCTCCCCGATGGCGCAGCGCGTCGATGAGATTCGTGCGTCGGTGGAGGCGGGCGCGCGCGAGATCGACATCGTGATCACTCGCGCGCACGTGCTCCTCGGGCACTGGGATGCGCTCTACGACGAGGTGCGCACCTTCCGCGACGCGTGCGGCGATGCGCACATGAAGGCGATTCTGGCGACGGGAGAGCTCGCGACGCTGAGCAATGTCGCGCGCGCGAGCCGAGTCGCGATGATGGCGGGAGCGGACTTCATCAAGACGTCGACGGGAAAGGACACGGCGAACGCCACGCTCCCCGTTGGCCTGGTGATGACGCGGATGATTCGTGCGTACGAGGCGGAGACCGGCTACGCGGTGGGGCTCAAGCCCGCGGGCGGAATTCGCAGCGCGAAGAGCGCGCTCGAGTGGCTGATCATGATCAAGGAGGAGCTGGGTGACCGCTGGCTCTCGCCGAAATTGTTTCGCTTCGGTGCGAGCGGATTGTTGACGGACATCGAGCGCCAGCTGGAGCATCACGTCACCGGCCGCTATTCTGCAGCGAACCGTCACCCGATGGTGTGAGCGTGGCGACAATCGCAGATCTGTTCTCGTCGGCATCAATGGACTTTGGCCCCGCGCCCGAGGGCGACGCGCCGGCGCGCGCGTGGCTCGCGAAGCACGGCGGCGTCTTTCGCCACTACATCGGTGGCGAGTGGGTAGAGCCGCTCTCCGGAGAACGCTTCGAATCCGTCGATCCGTCGACGGGCGTGTCGATAGGGCGAGTGGCGCAGGGAAGCGCGGCGGACGTCGACGCGGCGGTGCGAGCCGCGCGCGCGGCGTATCCCGCGTGGTCCGCGCTCCCGGGGCACGCGCGCGCCCGGCATCTGTACGCGCTCGCGCGCACGGTGCAGAAGCATTCGCGCTTCCTCGCGGTGCTCGAGACGCTCGACAACGGGAAGACGATTCGCGAGACGCGCGACATCGACGTGCCACTGGTCGCGCGGCACTTCTATCATCACGCGGGGTGGGCGCAGCTGCGCGACGCGGAATTTCCCGGCTATGCGCCGGTGGGAGTGATCGGGCAGATCATCCCGTGGAATTTTCCGCTCCTGATGATGGCGTGGAAGATTGCGCCGGCGCTCGCGGCGGGGAACACCGTGGTGCTCAAGCCCGCGGAGTTCACGTCGCTCACGGCGATCGCCTTCGCGGAGCTCGCGCACGAGGCGGGGTTGCCGGCGGGCGTGCTGAACATCGTCACGGGCGACGGGAGCACGGGAGGTGCGCTCGTAGAGCACGGCGGCGTCGACAAGATCGCGTTCACGGGATCGACCGAGGTGGGGAGGCAGATTCGTCGCGCGACGGCGGGGTCGGGGAAGAGGTTGTCGCTCGAGCTCGGAGGGAAGAGCCCGTTCATTGTCTTCGACGACGCGGATCTCGACAGCGTCGTGGAGGGAGTCGTCGACGCGATCTGGTTCAATCAGGGGCAGGTGTGCTGCGCGGGATCGCGCCTGCTCGTGCACGAGGGAATAGCCGACGCCTTGACGGCGAAGCTCCGCGCGCGGATGGAGAAGCTCCGCGTCGGCGCGCCGCTGGATAAATCGATGGACATCGGCGCGATCGTCGCGCCGTCGCAGCTCGAGCGCATTCAGTCGCTCGTGAAGCAGGGAGTCAGCGACGGCGCGACCATGTGGCAGCCGTCGTGGGCGTGCCCCACCGACGGCTACTTCTATCCGCCGACGCTGTTCACGGGTGTGAGCCCGAGTGCCATGATCGCGCAGACCGAGATCTTCGGGCCCGTGCTCGTGAGCATGACCTTCCGCACCCCGAGCGAGGCGGTGGCGCTCGCGAACAACACCCCGTATGGGCTCGCCGCGAGCGTGTGGACGGAGAACATCAATCTCGCGCTGGACATCGCGCCGAAGATCAAGGCGGGCGTGGTGTGGGTGAACTCGTCGAATCTCTTCGATGCTGCCGTCGGCTTCGGCGGCTATCGCGAGTCGGGCTTCGGGCGCGAGGGCGGGCGCGAGGGGATGTACGAGTATCTGCACGCGCCGGCGATCCCGACGGCGGAGTCGCGCGCGCCATCCGCTCACGCGAAGGCGAGTGCGCACGCTTCGGCGCTCACCTCACTCCCCGGCATCGATCGCACACCCAAACTCTTCGTCGGCGGCAAGCAGACGCGCCCCGATGGCGGCGGCTCGCGGCGCATCGAGAGCGCATCCGGCGCGCTGCTCGGCGAAGTGGCGGAAGGGAATCGCAAGGACATCCGCAACGCGGTCGAGGCGGCGCACGCGGCCGCGACGTGGCCGCGCATGAGCGGGCACGCGCGCGCGCAGGTGCTTTACTACATCGCGGAGAATCTCGCGGCGCGCACCACGGAGTTCGCCGCGCGCATCGCGCAGATGACCGGCGGCGACGGCGCGCGCGAGGTGGAGGCGTCGCTCGCGCGGCTCTTCACCTACGCTGCGTGGGCCGACAAGTACGACGGCGCGGTGCACGATCCCTCGATCCGCGGCGTCGCGCTCGCGATGCACGAGCCTATTGGCGTGATCGGGATAGCAGCGCCGGACGACGCGCCGCTGCTTGGGTTCATCTCGCTGGTGGCGCCGGCGATCGCGATGGGGAACACCGTTGTCGCGATTCCCTCGGAGCGCGCGTCGCTCGCGGCCACGGACTTGTACTCCGTGTTGGAGACATCGGACGTTCCCGACGGCGTCGTCAACGTAGTCACGGGTGCCAAGGCCGCGCTCGCGCTCGTGCTCGCCGAGCACGATGACGTGAACGCAGTGTGGTACCACGGTTCGGCCGACGGCGGCGCGGCCGTCGAGCGGGCGTCCGCGTCGAACATGAAGCGCACGCACGTCGAGTCCGCGCCGCTCGACTGGTTCCACGCGCGAGCAGAGGGGCCGGTGTTCCTGCGCGAGGCGACGCAGGTCAAGAACATCTGGATCCCGTACGGCGAATGAGCAACCTCGCATGAGCAACAGCGCATGAGCGACGGCTTTCAGATCGACATCGACAAGGCGATCGCGGCGCTCCCGGCCGCACCCGAAGAGCAGTACATGGTCGTCTTCCGGCACGGCACGCTCGAGACCGGGATCTACGCGCCGCGCGGTGTCGACGACCAGACGCCGCACTCGCGCGACGAGGTGTACGTCGTGGTGAAGGGCACCGGCATCTTCGTCTGTGGAAAGGAGCGCAAGCTCTTCACCCCAGGCGAGCTGCTGTTCGTCCCGGCCGGAACGGTGCATCGCTTCGAAGGGTTCAGCGTCGACCTGACGGTGTGGGTCATTTTCTATGGCCCGCCGGGTGGAGAGGACCGGTAGGGCTTCTCCAGCCGCCGAGCCGGTCACGGCGTTTTCGCGGGGCACGCTTTCCAGTCGTGTTCGCCAGAGAAAATCCCGAAGACGAGTCGCGATCAACGGCGTCGACACGTCATCGCGAAAGGCGGACTCTGCTCTCGCCACTCCGCAGAAAGCTTCGCCGGCGACTTGACGATCCTGGTAAATTTCACTGGACCTCGAGGAGGAAGGCATGGCGAAGAAGGTGCAGAAGACCGACGCAGAATGGAGGGCGCAGCTGACGCCGGAGCAGTACCGGGTGATGCGGGAGAAAGGCACGGAGCGCGCGCATACTGGCAAATACGCGAAGACGACGGACGCGGGCACGTACAAGTGCGCCGGCTGCGGCGAGCCGCTCTTCGCGTCGGAGACGAAGTTCGACGCGCACTGTGGATGGCCGAGCTTCACCGCGCCGATCGACGGCACGGCGGTGGCGGAGGCGCACGACACCACGCACGGGATGCGGCGGACCGAGGTGATGTGCAGCGCGTGCGACGCGCACCTGGGGCACGTGTTTCCTGACGGACCCGGAGAGAACGGTTTGCGCTACTACATCAACTCGGCGTCGATCGATCTGGAGCCTGAGAAGGGCGCGTAGCTGAAGTCGCGCGCGGGTGGCTACCTCCCGCGCGCAGTCCCCGAAATCTTCTCCAGCACCGGCAGCACTCGCGCCATCAGGGCGCGATCGCTCGCACGCAGCGCGCTCAGCGATGCGACGAGCGCCGCCACGCGCCGCTGGCGCCCGTCGTGCAGGAGCTTCGTGCCACG
>PLMM01000109.1 GCA_003142495.1 Gemmatimonadota bacterium
GCCTCCGAGAATACGAGACTCGGCCGCGCCGACCAGCTGATGCATTGCACGTTCTCCGTGGTCACGGACGACGACAATATCGGCAACTTCACGCTCACCGAGTGACGTCCCCCTTCTCGTCGTCTCGCATGCTCTCGCTGCCGCTTCGGATCACGCCGGAGGGGCAGTTCGCGCGAACGGATCCCGTGAGCTCGCTGCTCGGGATGGTACAGGCCATGGCGGCGACCTCCAAGCAGGCGTGGCCGCACGCGCCGTGGTTCGGACTGCAGGAGCTGTTCGCCGACGCGAGCATGGAAGTGCAGGACCATCCACGCATCATCACCGCGGTCAACGCGGCATTCGCGGAGCTCGGCATCAACTGGGCGCGCGTGTCCGCCGTGAAGCGGCCCCCGTCGCGGGTGCAGGGCGAGCGCAACTTCAACATCACTTTGTTGGTCGACGGCCAGCCGGCCTACGGAAACGTGGCCGCCTCGTCGCCGGTCGCGGGTTAGCGCCGATGGCTGTTCGACTCGAAGTCAAGATCGGCGCACTCACGCTGCGCGACCGCGAAGTCGAACGTCTCGAGATCGCGCAGGAGCTCGGCCAGCATCATCGGCTGTCCATCACCTTCCATCGTGATCCGAGCAAGCCGCTGAAGCTCGCGGATTTCGTGAATCCGAAGGTGACGGTTACGCTCACGGACGACGCGACGAAGAAGACGGCGACGCCATTCGTCGGTCTCACCGATTCGTGCGAAGAGCAGCATCAGCTGCGAGGCGGATCGATCTTCGTGCTCGTCGCGCTCTCTGATTCGGCGAAATTCAGCGCGCGTCATCACAAGGGGAATGCGCTTGATGGCAATATCGTCGACCTCCTGAAGGCCTTCGACGTGAAGCTCGGAAGTACGCCGCCCTTCGTACGCAAGCAGGATTTTCGCCAGGCCGGCGAGTCCGATTTCGAATTTGTGCGACGACTCGCCGACGATCACGACTGCTTCGTGCGTCCAATCGAGGGTGGGCTCGAGGCGCGCCATGGCTTCGATGACAAGGCGCACGACCTCACGTTTGGGAAAAATCTTCAGGCGTTGACGTCGCGGATCATTCCGAGAAACGCCCGCTTCAAGGGCGCGTACTACGAGTTTCAGCGAAAGGGCGAAGTGGGACTCTTTGATCGCCAGCAGGACGCGGTCGCGTCTGGCGCGACGAATCTCACCGACGCGATCAAACAGAAGGCGAGCGCCCTGCAGGTAGCCGGCACTGGAAATTTCTACGAGACGATCTCCCGTTCGTCGAACGTCGGGGAGTTTCGCGACGCGATCCAACGGGAGGCGGAACGTAGAAGCGGAGCCGCAGTACGCATCGAGGGCTCCTCCACGAACATCGAGCTGCTCGTGGGCGACACCGTCGACATTCGCGAGGGAGCAAACTTCAAACTCTCCAACCCGCCGGGCGTCGTCGGGCTGACGAACGTGACGCATCTCTTCGACGGAAATCAGTACACCAACTCCTTCGTCGCCACGCCCTGGACGAACTTCTCCAACTACGTCCAGCCGGCGCGTGAGACGCTTTTCGGACTGACCACGGCCGAAGTGGTCGACAACGTCGATCCGCTGGCACTGGGCCGCCTCAAGATCAGGTTCAAGGATAGTCCGCCAGGCAACCCGGCCCTCCAAATGTTCGCCCGCTACATCACGCCGTTCGCGGGAAACGAGCGCGGCATAGCCTTTCTCCCGGAGATCGGAGATGAGGTGATGGTCGGATTCGAGGAGGGTGATCCAGAGCATCCGTACATCATCGGCGCGGTGTGGAACGGCGCCGATGTGAGCCCCGGCCCGACTCCCAAGCGCATCGTCACGAAGAGCGGCAACGCGATCGTGATGGATGACGCGGGGATGATCGAGATCCACTCGCCGAGCGGCACCTGTCTCGTGCAGCTGAGCAACGGTGTCAACGGCGCTCCGCGCATCACGATCAGCTCGGGCGGTGATCTCTTTCTCGAGGCTGCGGATCGCATCCAGCTCAAGTGCAAGAATCTCGTCGAGCTCGTGGAAAAGGATGCGACCCGAATCATCAAGGGCGATGATCAGACGTCCATCAAGGGTGGACGATTCATCGAAGTGACGGGTGAGGACGTTCATCAATCCGACACGCGCATTGCGTTTCTCGCGGGCGGGGCCAGCACGATCGACATGAGTCCCATCGCCATCGTCTCGCAGGGCAACCAGATGGTCTCGATCGCGAAGGCGCAGAACGTCGTGCAAGGGCTGTTCGTGCTGCTCAATCCTCCCGGGCTCAACATGCCGCCAGCGCAGAGCGGCATCTTCGTCGAGCCGGAGTCGAAAGACAGTGTGGCGACCGGGCGCGCGAATCCCAAGCCGACCATACCGTTGAAGTCGACCCGTGAAGACGCGCCGACATGAGAGCGCAGAGTGCTAGCGGTGGGAGCCGCGTCCCGGGTGTGCTCGGCGGATCCGCGCGCTCGGCCGCGGATCTCGCGGCCGAGATGCGCCGCGAGTTCGAGGCGGCCGTCGCGTCGCGCTTCGGAACGCAGCCGCAGCCGGACCCTGTGCTCGGGGCGCTCTTCCAGGCGTTCGCCGTGCAGCTCGAACGTATCTACCAGGAATCCGAATACGTCTTCCCCGTGGCGGTGCTCGACGATCTGTTGAATGGGCTCGCGCTCCCCGGGCGGCTCGCGAATCCCGCGCAGACCGTCGTCTCGTTCAGCAGCATCGATCAGCGCGAGCGACTGGCGCTCGATACGGAGCTCACCGGCAACTCGACGAGCGGCGAGCAGCTGCGATTCACGATCGATGAATCGATCGAGATCTCGTCGACGTCGCTCGCCTTCGCCGGCGTGTACGATGGCGGCAAGCTGCACTCAGTCGCCGGCGCGCGAATCGGTACAGCGCCAATTCTTCCCGGCAGCACACCGCTCGCGCTCCGCAATGCGCCGCCGACGTTGCTCATGGCCTTCGACGCGGACGCGTCGCATCTCAGCGGGCTCGGAATTTTCCTCGACGTCACGAGCATCGACAGTCCGCTGGTCGAGGCGGTGTCGCGCAGCCCGTGGCAGATCCTTTCGGAGATCGGCGCCGTCTCCGAGCTCGGTACGCTGCGCGCCAGGCGCGGGCGCGGCGGGGTGACGACGCTGGTGTGGAACGACTCATCGCGGGTCGAGGAGGATGAGATCGTGAGCACCGGCACCGCGTCCGACGAGGCAGCCGATGTCGCGAGCGCGTTCGAGTTGACGCCCGGCAGCTATGGCAAGCAGTGCGTCGTCTTCCCGAGCGTTCCCGCTGAGCGCCGCATGCGGTCGTCGCCGCCGGCACGCTTCGCGGACGCACTCGCGATTCTCCTTCCCGAGAAGCAGCAGGACGCGCTCGAGCGGCCACTCATCTGGGTGCAGGTCCCGCTCCCCGCGGGGCTCACACGCGTGGCGGACGAGCTACAGCGCGTCGCGCTGCACGCGGTCACCGCGAGCAACATCGAGATCTACAACGAGCGCATCCAGTTCGATCGCATGGGGAGCTCAGTCACGCTCCGGCCGGAAGGCCGCACCGATCAGTATCTCCTCGGCTTGCTAAGCGTGAGCGGCGAGAAGGGAGATGCGTACGTCAACGACTCCTCCATCGCGGCGCCCGCGGAAGCAGGGCGTTATCGCTTTCGCAGCGGACAGCTGGAGTGCCGCCCGCATCGCCAGCCCACGGGGCGATTCGACGGCTACGCGATGGCGCGCTTCCTCTTCTGCGACGGCGCTCGTGCGAACGGCATGGAGGTGGGTTCGGTGAAACGCATCGCGTCGCCGCTGTCGAACGTTGCCGCGCGCGTGGCCAATCTCGCGGTGTCGCGCGGTGGCAGCGCGCCGCCGCTTTACGCCGACGCGCGCATTCGCTTCGCCGAGCTGCTGCGCACGCGCGATCGCGTCGTGACGATCGACGATGTGGAGATCACGGCGCGCGCGTTCGAGCCGCGCATTAAGAGTGTCGACGTCGCCACCGCATCCGAGCTCGGCCCGCATGGCGTGCGTCAGGTCGACGTCGTCGATGTTCGCGTGGCCCCGAGTGATTTCGCGGATCCGGAGTCGGAGCTGCCGCGACTGTCGACGCTCCTCGAGTCGCACCTCCAGCAGCGCGCGATCATGGGACGTGGCGTGCGCGTGACGGTGATGTCGAATGCCTAAGCGCGCGAAGCCGTCCGCCGAGGCAGCGAAGAAACCGGCAAGCACCATCGAGGAGGCGATCTCGACGCTCGTCGCGCCGGTCGTTGAGAGCGACGACGAGAATGCACCCCTGGGCATGCCCGACCTCGTCCGTGCTCGCCGGCTCGCTCGCCAGTCCATCGACTCCGCGCTCACGTCGCTCTACGCGCTCGGCGTCGATGACTCGCGCGTGGTGATCGAGAGCGTTGGGCGCGGCTGGGAGCCGGGCACGATCGTCGAGCAGACGCCGGCGCCGGGAACGCCGCTCACCGCTCGTACGCGCGTCGTGCTCAAGGTGGCGGGACCGAGTGCGATCGATTCGCTGCCGTTCGCGATGCGCGACGAGGACGAGTACGAGTTTCGCTCGGATCGACTCTTCGCGCTGTTCGACAGTCCGCTCGCCAAGCTCGCGCACCGCGTGCGCCGCGGTGGCGACTACTTCGTTGCGTCGCCGGATGACATGGTGCGCACGCGCCGCTGGATCGAGGAGATCTTCCAGCTCTCGGCCGAGCGATGGAGCGAAGAGCGCTGGTTCGCGATCGCGCGACTGCTGCCGGCGCTGCATCGCATCGCCGGCCGGGAGCTCGCGCTACGAGTGGCCTGCCGGCTCGTCTTCTCCTTGCCGGTGGAAAGCGTGACGATGCACGCGGGGATGGTCAGGCTCGCCGGCACCGGCACGTCGAGGCTCGGCGTCAGCAACGCGCGACTCGGCGTCGACAGCATCGCGGGCACCGGGCTGCGTGACGAAGCATCGATCGAGGTGCGCTACGGCCCGATTGACCTCACGATGTATCGAGCGCACCATGGTGAAAATGCGCGACGCGAACGCTACGAGCTGTACCGGCTCGTGCTGCCGATGCATCTCGCGCGCTCGGTGCGCGAGCGGTGGCGAGTTGGCGATGCGACACAGCCCGCACGCGTGGGCGGCGCACAGGCGAACGAAGATGCAGCGGTCCTGGGAGTGAACAGCTATCTTGGCGCACCGCCGCAAAGGAGATCCGCGTAATGCCGGAGGAGACGGGAGAAGGGCTCAAGTCGGTTAACTGGACCACTGGAATGCTGCTTACGCCGGAGCATTTCAAGCTGCAGGACCGGTACATCGACAACACCGTGGGATGGGTGCTGCGGAACTGCATGACCGCGAGCGGTCTCGTGGGCGGCGGCGTGCGTCTCGAGGCCGCCGAGCGCGGCCTCGGCGTGCACGATCCCAAAGTCGACGTGCAGGATGACGGCACGACGGTCAGCATCTCCGTGCGCCAGGCGCGCGGGCTGACATCACGCGGCGACATCGTCGACATCGACGAGCACAGCATCATCCGCCAGAATTTCGGGCGTGGCGACCTGGCCGGCGCGACCGAGCTGTTGGTATACCTCGTCGCGGGAACGGGGAAGGAAGAGGATCCGGAGAGCGTGGGGTCCGACGACGCGAATCCGAACTTCGCCGCGCTTCGCCGCAACAAGTACACGATCGCGCTCGGCGTCGACGCCGACGCGTTGCCGCACTCGCTCGCCATTGGCAAGGTACGCCGCGCGTCCGAGACGCTCGGCTTCGAGCTCGACCCGCGCTTCATCCCGTCGTGCGCGACGCTCATGGCGCACAGCTCCCTCTACACCGGGTGGCGCTCGCTGCAGGCGGAGATCGTGCTGCTCGCGGGCGAATTCGCGGAGCTGCATCGCGCGGTCGCGCGCTACGCGGACCAGGTGTCGCGCCGCGGCATCGACGTGCGCGCGGACGTGGACATCCTCGCGTTCATCGAGCGCGCGGTGATGGCGCTCGACACCGTCGCGTACGAAACTTTCGATCCGGCGATGTCGCCCTTCGCCTTCTTCCAGCAGGTCGATCGCTGCGGACGTCGCATCGCCGTCGCGCTCGATCTCAGCGCGTCTACGCAGAGCTTCTTCCAGACGCTCACGGGCGCCGACGCGAGCTACGCGACGCTGCTCGAAGAGGAGCGCCAGGCACTCTCGACGCGGCGCGAGCTGAACCCGCGCGACGATCTCCGTCACTCGCTCGAGCGCGCGGAGCAGACGATCGGTCAGCTGCGGCGCCTGAGCGAAGCGCTCGAGGGGAAGTACATCGACTACCGCATCAACCGCTCGATCGACTCGCTGCGCTTCCTTCTCGATCGCGGCGGAGAGCACTTCTACGTGTCGGTGGCGACGCCGGGACATCCGCAGCGCGATGGCGACATCCTGACGTTCGTCTTCTCGCAGATGAATCTCACGGGGCGCCACGAGTATCGCATCGTGCTCATGGGCGATCCGCAGGGCACATCGAGCTGGCAGGTTGGCGAGGAGCTGCGCGTCGATCTGCGCATCAACTCGACCGCGGGGCCGAGCAGGCCGACGTCGCGGAACATTGCGGCGGAAATTCCCGGGCAGCGCAACTTCGCGATGAACTTCGACACGCCGCCCGACGTCGCGACGATCTCGGGGCTCACCATCACGGTGCAGCCTGGCCATCGCGTGCGCGGCGCGCTGCTCTATCAGCGCCGCCTCGGACTGATAGCCGAGGGGAGCGCTCCGCCGCCGCCGATGTCATCGCCGGCGCCGTCGGTGTCGCCGGTCGCGCCCGTTGCGCCACCGCCAATGGCGCCGCGCCCGTCCGAGCCAACGCCCACCGGCACGCCGGTCATCAAGTTGAAGAAACCGAAGTGAGCGTATCCCGGCGCGCAAGCTGCGCCGGGCGAGCGCGCACTATGTCTAACTAAGGAGAGCCACAGATGGATCTGAGTCGCCTCGCCATGGACCTTTCCGCAGCGCTCGAGTCTGCGCGGCGTGTCGCGGCCCGCGCGGGCTCTGGCTACATCCACTCGAAGCATCTGATGCAGGTGCTGCTCGACAAGGGTGGCGCGCTGCAGCACGTGGCCGCGCAGGTGAAGCTCGACGCAGCGGCGGCGCTTGCGGCGGTGGAGCGGATGCCCGATGAGCGCGATGCGACGAAGCTCGAGCCGGGGCGGCAGCCGATCGCGGGGCGCTCGCTGCGCGACTTGCTCGATCGTGCCTTCGCGGTGGCGGATAAGCGCGGGAGCAGCACGGTGGGAGCGCTCGAGGTCGCGCTCGCGGCAACGGACTCTCGCTCGGGCGATCTTGCGACGGCGCTCAAGGATTCGGGATGGACGGCGGAGGCGATCGGCGCGGCGCTCGACTCGCCGACGGTGATGCAGCCCACGGAGGAGCGCCAAGCCGACGCGGGCGCGAGTCAGCTCGCGAAGTTCTCGACCGATCTCACACAGCGCGCGCGCGACGGGAAGCTATCGCCCGTGATCGGGCGCGACATCGAGACGCGCGCGCTCATCCAGACGCTGCTGCGCAAGTCGAAGAACAACCCCGTGCTCGTCGGCGATCCGGGAACCGGGAAGACGGCCGTGGTCGAGGGGCTCGCGCTGCGGATCGCGGCGGGCGACGTGCCCGAGTCGCTTCGCAAGTGCCGGCTACTCTCGCTCGACCTCACCGCGCTCGTCGCGGGCGCCAAGTATCGTGGCGAGTTCGAGGAGCGGATCAAGGCGATCGTCGACGAGGTGCGCGGCACCGACGATGTGATCCTGTTTCTCGATGAGCTGCACACGTTGGTTGGTGCGGGCGGCAACGCCGGCGGCATGGATGCGGCGAACATTCTCAAGCCGGCGCTCGCGCGCGGCGAGCTCCGCTGCGTCGGCGCGACCACGCACGACGAGTATCGCGAGCACATCGAGAAGGACGGCGCGCTCGCGCGTCGCTTCGAGAAGGTGATCGTCGAAGAGCCCGATGATGACATGACGCTCGCGATGCTGCGCGGCGTGAAGGGGAACTTCGAGCGGCACCACGGCGTGCGCATCAGCGAGGACGCGCTGCACGCGGTGGTGAAGCTCGCGCGCCGTCACCTGCGCGACAGATTCTTTCCCGACAAGGCCTTCGACATTCTCGACGAGGCCGCGGCGCGCATCCGGCTGCAGCTCGAGTCGAAGCCGAATCTGATCGACGAGAAGGAGCGCGAGCTCGTGCGCATCAACGCGCGCATTGAGGCTTTGAAGGGGTCGGGGGGAGGGAAGGGCGACGATCTCAAGAACGCGACATCCGACGCGGCGAAGAAGCAGAAGGAGCTCGACGTGCTTCTCGCGCGCTGGAAGGACGAGAAGGAGGTCTCCGACGGGCTGCAGGCAACGCGTAAGGCGACGCAGGAGAAGCAGGCCGAGCTCGATGCCGCGGAGGGCGCGGGCAACGTCGCGAAGGCGGCGGAGCTTCGCTACGGCGCGCTCAAGTTCCTCGGCGATCAGCAGGCGGATCTCGACAAGCGCTGGGGAAAGCTCTCCGCCGCCGGCGTGCTCGTCCCCGCGGAAGTCGGCCCCGACATCATCGCCGAGGTCGTCGCGCGGCGCGCGGGAATTCCGATCTCGCGCATGATGGAGAGTGAGCGCGAGCGGCTGCTCAAGCTCGAGGAGCGCCTTCGGGAGCGCGTGCTCGGCCAGGACGACGCTGCCGATCATCTCGCGGATGCCGCGCGCCGCATGCGCGCCGATCTGCGCAAGAAGCGGAAGCCGGCATCCTTCCTCTTCGTCGGCCCAACGGGTGTCGGCAAAACGGAGCTCGCGAAGGGGCTTGCCGAGGCGCTGTTCGACGACGACTCTGCGCTCATTCGCATCGACATGGCCGAGTACAAGGATGCGGGCTCGGTGTCGGGGCTGATCGGCTCGCGGCCGGGGCTCGTGGGCTCCGAGCAGGGCGGATTCCTCACCGAGCAGGTGCGGCGCTCGCCGTACTCGATCGTGCTCTTCGATGAGATCGAGAAGGGGCATCCGGAAGTCATCGACATTTTGCTCGGCGTGCTCGACGAGGGGCGGCTGACGGATGCCAAGGGACGCTTCTGCGACTTCACGAACACGATCATCATTCTCACGTCGAACCTTGGCGTGAAGGAAGCGATGGCCGCGACTGATGATCTCGAGCAGCGAAAGGAGATCATCATGAAGGTCGTGCAGTCGTCGCTGCGGCCGGAGCTGTTCAATCGCATTAGCGCTGTGATTCCGTTCAACTCGCTCGACCTGCCGGTTCTCGAGAAGATCGTGCGCATTCATCTGAATGGGATCGGCGCTCGGTTGATGGAGGAGCATCAGGTCACCTTCGAGGCCGACGACGATGCGGTGCAGCTGCTCGCGCAGCTCGCGTACGATCCGGCGTACGGCGCGCGCCCGGTCGAGCGCACGGTGGAGCGGCTGGTGGTGTCGGAGCTCTCGCGCACGATCATCGCGGGCGAGCTGCCGCCGGAATCGCACGTGCGCATCATGTGCGAGGATGACGACGTGCTGATCGTCACGGGGAGCGTCGCGCAGGTTTCGAAGGATGCGGCGGAGATCGAGGCGAGAAAGAAGATGAAAGCGGCGGAGGCAGCTGCGGCGCCCCCGGCTGCGGCGCCGGCCGAGCCGGCGGCGGTGTGACCGGGATGTCTGAGTCGCGTGGGACTCGCGTGAGGCGCACTCTCCTCCGCGCCTCGTTCGCGATCGCGATGCTCGCGCCCGCGGGCGCGCATGCGCAGGGAATCTTTTTCTGGAAGAAGAAGAAGCCCGAGCCGCCACCGCCGCCGGCGGCTGCCGCGCCCGCCGCTCAGGCGCCACCGGTGACGCCGCCGAACGCGCTCACGCCCACGCAGCAGGCGGACAAGGATCGGCTGATCAAGCAGGCGCGCGAGAAAGGGCTCAATCGCGACACGACCGAGGCGAACGCCGAGGAGCGCGCGGAGCTCTTCAAGATGGTGCTCATCATCGACGGCTCGGATACCGAGGCGCGGATGGGCTTCGATCAGGCGCAGAAGGACATCGACGCGGCGCACGCGCACGAGGCGGCCTCGCAGAAGTCGAAGGAGGACGCGACAGCGGCGAAGCGCGACAAGCTGCGCGCGGCCGAGACGGCGATCGATGCCGGCGATCTCAAGACCGCCGATACGATGGTGGACGACGTGCTCTCGACGTCGCCCGACGATCCGCGCGCGATCTCGCTCAAGGCGACGATCGCCGACAAGCGGAAGTCCGCGGCGACGCGCAAGAAGCTGCTGATCCTCGGGGCGATCGTGTTGGCGGTGGCCGTCGCGGGGGTGCTGCTGACCATTCAGCTGCTGCGCGCCAAGCGCGAGCACGACAAGCAGGCGAAGGCCGAGGCTGCGGCGCGGAAGGCGATTTTGAAGGTCGTCGACGGCGTTGGTCGTGGAAAGTTGATTGCGCTGGACAAGGATGTGTTTCGCATCGGCGCCGCGATGGGGACGAAGCCGGAGGAGCAGAACGATCTGGTGCTGAGCGATAGCGAGAACGTGATCTCACGCTATCACTGCTCGATCATCAAGAAGGACGGCGGCTTCTGGTTAGTCGACTCGTCGCAGAACGGCACGTCGCTGAACGATCAGAAGCTCGATCGCGGCGAGGATCACAACCTGGACGACGGGGATGAGTTCGTGCTGGCGGATGTGAGCCGGATCAAGTTTTTGTTTACGTGAGCAAGCCGCGCTCGCGCTGACTGTAGTCATGGGGCGGGTGCTCGGTGCATAGCGGCTATCAGATCGACGCGGGTGTCAGGGACGACGGTACGCGCGTCGTCATCAAGCGCCTTCGCGCTGAGCTTCGCGACCGCGGTGACCTCGTCGCTCGCCTCCTGGCGGAAGGGCGCTACCTCGGCGCCCTGCGCGGCGAGCACGGGGTCCTAGGCTGTTACGAAACGCGTGATTCCCCTGCGGCGCTCACGTTGGAGCACGCCGCGGGCGGATCGCTCGTCGAGCGCCAGGCGACTCCGCTCGCCCGCTCAGATGCGGTGCAGCTCTTTCGCGGAGTGTCGAATGCCGTCGCCCACGCGCACGCGCACGGCATCATCCACCGCGACATCAAGCCCTCGAACATCCTCTTCACCGCCGCCGGCGAGACTCGCCTCGCCGACTTCGGCATTGCCGTCCGCCGCGGCGCGCGCTCAACGGCCGAGGGGTGGGAGGACATCGACATCGGCACGCTCGGCTACGCCCCGCCCGAACTGCTGCGCGATCCCGCGACCGCGAACACGGAGCCTGTCGACATCTACGAGCTTGGCGCGCTCTTGCACGAGGTGCTGCTCGGCGCTACGCCGCACATGATGCACGGCGACGAATCGGAGTTGGAGCTACGAGCGCGGATTATCGCCGGCGCGGCGCGCGATCTCACCCCTCGCGAGCGGTCACTCCCGCCAGAGCTCCGCGCGCTCCTCGACTCCGCCCTCGACCCCGCGCCCGAGCGTCGCCCGCAGTCCGTCGCCGAGCTCCTCGCTCTTCTCTAGCAAGCTCACCGTGTACCGGTCATGTCGACCCGCGAACCGATCGACGTGCAGATGCACCCCCGTTCCCGCGCGATCCGCCAGCCCCGCCTTGATCGCGCTCTGAATCTGCGCCTGCAGCACCGAGTCCGTCGAGAAATCCTTCACACGAATCCCTGCTGCGCGACAGTTCGCGACGATCCACTGGACCTGGTCGCGCGAGAGATCGCTCACGCGCATGTCGATCGCGCCACCCCGGCCATACAGTGAGAGATGCTCCGGATGGTCGCGTCCCGTGACCACGACCTCCCGATGGAATTGCGACGCGAAGCGCGTCTGCATCGCGGCGAATCTCGTGCCGAAGTCGGCCGCCGACAGCTGCGCCTTCAGTGACGATGCCATGTTCACCGTCGCTTTCGCGTTCTTGTACTGCGACGGCACGTTGATGCTCCGCGTCCGGTAGATCTCGCCGATCGTCGCCTCGAGCGCGGCGATTCGCGGCTTCACCCACGGATTGTCGCGCAGCCTGCTCGTCTCCACGACGTTGGTCGATCGCGCGAACTCCTGCAGCGCCTGGTCGCTCAGTCCGAGGTCCAGCAGCGTCGAGCCGCGCTCCATGTGATCGTAGCTCACCAGCAGCAGCGAGTCGAAGAGCGCGGCGTCGTTGTCCGAGAGCGGCGTCACCTGCGATTCGTTGGTCGCGCCGCGATACACCGCGATCCCCGCGACGATCAGGAGCGCCACGACCACCATCACACCCGCCCACACGGCAACCGTGCGCCACCCCCCGCCGCCACCGCGCTTCGCCTTGCGCTTCTTTTTCTTCTTCCCGCTCCGCGGCGCGACGCCAACGAATCCCTCGTCCTGCTCCTCTTCCGAAATCGGCAGCGGCTCACCCGTCTCCAGACGCCACATCGACCCCGGTACCACCTCGATCACGTCGCCGTTCTTCATGCGCGTGAGCCCCGTCGCCACGCGACCGTTCAGCAGCGGAGCAGGGCTCACGTTCGCGACCGGCGAGAGATAGAAGCCATCCTCGCGCTCCATCAGCGCCACGTGCCTCGGCGCGACCCCCGGCAGCTGGAGCGTCAGCGCCGAGTTGGGCGCGGAGCCGATCCAGAACGGTGTCAGCGCAATCGATACGGGCGCGCCCTGCGTCGGCGCGACGGGAACCAGCCTGGGATCGTAGGTCACGGTGCGTAATGGACGGGGAAATCATCGCTTTCGCAACGCCCGCCGCCTTCGGATCTCTCCGCGAGCGGATAGCTTTCCCTCATGGATCCCATCGAAGAATTTCGCGCGCTCTTCGCACAGGCTCAGGCGGTGGATCGCGCCCTGCTCCCGGATCCGACCGCGATGTCGCTCGCAACGGTCAGCCCGCGCGGCGCGCCCTCCGTTCGCATCGTCCTCCTCAAGGACGTCGACGAGCGCGGCTTCGTCTTCTACACGAACATGAACGGCCGCAAGGGACGCGAGCTGATCGCCACGCCGCGCGCCGCGCTGTGCTTTCACTGGGCGGCGCTCGAGACGCAGATTCGCGTGGAAGGCGACGTCGAGCCCGTCACCGACGCCGAGGCGGATGCATACTTCGCCTCGCGCGCGCACGCGAGTCAGATCGGCGCGTGGGCGTCGACGCAGAGCGAGACCCTCGCGAGCATGGACGAGCTGCGAGGCCGCGCGCTAGAGGTCGAGCAGCTGTACGCGAACAAGCCCGTGCCGCGGCCACCGTACTGGACTGGCCGCCGCGTTCGCCCCGAGCGCATCGAGTTCTGGCA
>PLMM01000047.1 GCA_003142495.1 Gemmatimonadota bacterium
CGGCGATCCCGGCGGCACCGCACCGGATCACAGCTTCACGGGCAGTGGTCGCAGCAACAGCCAGAGACGAGGGCAGATGGGAGGCCCGCCGTCGTACTAGAAATTAGAGCGGGTTAACAATCCGTTGTCTGGCGTAACAATCTATACATTGAAATGGTCGTCCGACGGCTGCTGGCGATGATGCGATCTCCAGCCACGGTGAGCCATGATCGGGCTAGTCACACCGCCAGTCGATGAATCAGAGCGATTGGTCGCCTTGCGACGCGCCGAGCTGCTCGACACTCCGCCCGAAGAGGTATTCGACCGGCTGACGCAGCTTGCTTCCGAGCTGTTGCACGTGCCCGTCGCGCTCGTGTCGCTCGTCGACGCAGACCGGGAGTTCTTCAAGAGCGCGGTCGGACTCCCCACCGAATGGAGTAATCGCCGCGAGGCGCCGCGCACGATGTCACTCGCGGAGACCGCGATGCTGGCGAAGACGCCCGTCGCGATCGAGGATGCGCGCGAGCATCCACTGGTGAAAAACAATCCGATCATTCCGGAATGGGGCGTGGTCTCGTACGCCGGCGTGCCGCTGCAGACGAAGGATGGCCACGCGATAGGCAGCGTCTACGTCGCGGACAGGGTGCCGCGCGCGTGGACTGAGCAGGAGCTCGCGGCGCTCACCACCATCGCCATTGCTGCGGAGACCGAGATCGCGCTGCGCATTGCGCTCAAGGATGCCGAGCACGCGCGAAGCGCGATGCGCACGATGCTCCAGCAGATACCGTACGCACTCTTCACCGTGGACCGCAGCTGGCGCTTCACCTTCGCCAATGACAAATCGGAAGATCTGCTGCGCTGCGATCCGAACACGATCACCGGCAACCTGATGTGGGAGACGTGTAAGCACATCGCGGGAACGGAGCTCGAGCTGCAGCTGCGGCGCGCCATGTCGTCACCGGGCGGAACGAGCTTCGCCGGCTATCTCGCATCGGCAGATGCCTGGTACGAAGGGTCCGCAGAGCCGAGCGAAGAGGGGCTGACCGTCTTCTTCAAGAACGTGTCGGCGAAGCACCGCGCCGACGATGCGCTGCTCGAGAGCGAGCGTCGCTATCGCTTCGTGTTCGAAGAGGGGCTTACGTGCAACCTCGTCACTTCACCCGAAGGGCGCCTGTTCGCCTGCAATCGCGCCTTCGTCGCGGCGTTCGGCTTCTCGACGATGGCACAAGCGCTCACCCCGCAGGCCGATGCGCTCTGGCGCGACATCGCGCAGCGCGAAGAGATGCTGGACGTGCTGCGCAAGCACGGTCGCTTCGGACCGGTGGAGGTGCACACCAAGCGCGTGGACGGCACGCCGATCGTGATGCTGGCGACAGCGATCGCGCGCTTCGAGAAGGGCGTGCTCACCGAAGTGCACTCCTGCATGCTGGACATCACCGACCAGAAGAAGCTCGAGGCGCAGTTTCGCCAGGCACAGAAGATGGAGGCGGTAGGGCAGCTGGCGGGAGGGATGGCGCACGACTTCAACAATCTGCTCACCGTCATCAAGGCGTATGTCCAGCTTGCGCTTGGCGAGCTCGATGAGGTGGCGCCGCTCCGCGAGGACATGAAGGTGATCGGCGACGCCGCGGATCGTGCGGCCGAGCTCACGAGGCAGCTGTTGGCATTCAGCCGGCAGCAGGTGCTCATGCCAATGCGGGTCAGTCTGCACACGATCGTCACGGGGATCGCGCCGATGATTCGCGCGCTGCTTGGCCCCGAAGTGACGCTCATCGACGATGTGGATCGCCCAATTCCCGATATCGAGGCGGATCGGTCGCAGCTCGAGCAGGTACTCATGAATCTCGCCCTGAATGCGCGCGACGCGATGCCGAAGGGGGGAACGATCACGTTCGTGACCGGGGAAGAAGTCGTGACGCCGCTCAACGCGGACGCACACGAGGGCGCGCCGCCAGGCTCCTACGCGACGCTCGCGGTGCGCGACACGGGAACCGGCATGGCTCCGGAGACGGTCGCGCAGATCTTCGAGCCGTTCTTCACCACGAAGGCACCCGGCAAGGGAACGGGGCTCGGCCTCTCGACCGTGTACGGCATCGTGAAGCAGTCGGGAGGGTACGTCACAGTCACGACCGCGATTGGAGCAGGCACCACGTTCACGATCTTCCTCCCGGCGGCGCCGTCGCTCGAGGCGCCGAGCAATCGAATTTCCGGAGGCGATCGCAACGGCGTTGCTGTCACGGATGGCCGGACGGTGCTGATCGTCGACGACGATACGCCCGTGCGCCGCGCACTCACGCGATCACTATCGCGCGTCGGCTTCACGGTACTCGAGGCCGCAGATGGTGTCACGGCGCTGGAGCTGGCAACCGCGCACGAGGCGCCGATCGATTTGCTGCTGACGAACGCCGAGATGCCGGGGTTGCCGGGCGCGAAGCTGGCGGAGGAACTGCGCGGCATTCTCCCCCAGCTCCACGTTCTGTTCATGTCCGGAGCATCGAGCGAGAATGGCCACCCGCTGCAGCCGCCCGATGGGTCGCCGCACTACCGGTTCGTGGCGACGCCCTTCACCACCGACGAGCTCACGGTCGCGGTGCGGGAAGCGCTGAGCGAATCTCCCCACTAGTCCCGCATTAACTTTCGAGATACCCTCGAAAGGATCGACGAATGTCACGAGAGCTGTTCGCCACGCAAACTGAATGGGAGCCGTACGTCGGCTACTCACGCGCCGTGCGCGTGGGCGATCACGTGTTCGTGTCGGGGACGGTGGCGACGAACGAGAATGGCGAGCTCGTGGCGCCCGGCGACCCGTACGCGCAAACGATCCAGGTGCTCGAGAATCTGAAGCGCGCACTCGAGCGCGCCGGCTCGTCCATGGCGGACGTCGTGCGCACGCGGATGTTCGTGACGGACATCTCGCAGTGGAAGGCATACGGACGCGCCCACGGCGAATACTTCCGCGACATCCGTCCGGTGACGTCGATGATCGAGGTGAAAGGGCTGATCGATCCTTCGCTGATGATCGAGATCGAGGCCGACGCACTCATCACCACTTGACGCAGCCACTTCCTCCCGTCATTCATCCTCCCGTGATCCGCACTGCCGTGTACTCCCTGCGATGTGCCCTCGTAGCGCTGCTCGCGCTCACGATCGTCTCGGCGCGGCCGGCGATGATGCTGGCGCACGCCGGTGACGGGATGCAGCATGGCTGCGGGAAGTCGATGTCATCGCACCATTCGGCGACGCCGGGATCGCACACCGATCATCACTGCTCGAGCACCGACGACGGCAACTGCTGCGACGACTGCCTCTGCGCGTGCGCGGTCGGCGCGGACATGACGCGCCCTGTCGTCGCGCTCGCGGCGACGTACACGCATCCGGTGGCTGTCGCGGCGCGCTTTTCCGAGGTCGTTCGCGAGCGCACGCCGCTCGCGCTGCGCCTTCCACCTTCCATCGGTCCTCCGCTCCTCACTCGCAGCTGACCACTGCGGCGTGCGCACCGCGCACGCCGGCGGCCGGGATACGCCCGCGCCGCTTTCTCGAGTGAAGCGGAGATCATGTTTCGACAATTGTTCGTTTGCGCCTGCCTCGCCGCGCCCGTGTGCGTGGCGGCGCAGCAGCCGGTAACTCCGGATACCACCGTGCGCGATACCGTTGTGCGCGACACCACCGTGCGCGATACATCCACGCGCGCCGCGGACTCCGCGCGTGCGCGAGCATCCGCACGACTCGCCGTCGTCACCATCACCGCGACAGCGGTCAAGCCCGCGGAGCCGCGGCAGGCGGTGGCGGTCAGCCCCGAAGACATCGCGCGCACGCCTGCGACATCGCCGTGGGAGCTATTGCGACAGACTGCCGGCGTCGAGGTGCACGTGCAGGGGCAGGGCCCCGGCTTCGCCTCGGATGCATCGGTGCGCGGATTCAGCTCCGATCACTCGACGGACCTCGCGCTCTGGATCGACGGTGTGCCGATCAACGAGCCCGTGAACGGGCACGCGGAGGGGTACAACGACTGGAGCCTGATCTTTCCGCAGGCGATCCAGGATCTCGATGTGATCAAAGGTCCGACGAGCGCCCTCTTCGGCAACTTCGCGTTCTCGGGGATCGTGAACGTGCGCACCCTCGATCATCTCGACGGCACGCGCGCCTGGATCAGTGGCGGATCCGTGGGACACATCGAGGGCACCGCGCTCTCCGGCTTCGGCAACGACACGGGCGCGACCGCGCACGGCGTCGTCGGCGCGCGGTACGTGCACGAGGGCGGATGGCGTCCGAACAGCGACTACGATCTCGGGCAGGGGCACGTGCGCCTGGTACACGATCTCACGCCGAACGCCACGATCGATGGCGGCGTCGAGCTGTATGGCTCGCGCTGGAATTCTGCCGGCTACCTCAGCGAGGATGAGTTTCACGCGCACGACTACGACATCGTCTCCAATCCAACCGACGAAGGGCACAAGATTCACGCGCAGGAGCGCGCGAGCCTGCGCGTGCTGAGCGGCGACATGCTCTGGCGCTCGACGGTGTACGCGACGCAGGGTGACTGGCGGATCTTCCTCACGATTCCGCCGGCGGGCGGGCGCTTCGAGGGCGACGGAAGCCAAACTGAGGAAGACGACAATCGCTTCGGCTTCGGCGCGACATCCGCGCTCACGTGGCAGCTCTCGCGCGCGGAGCTCACGATCGGCGCCGAGGGGCGCTTCGATCAGTCGCACTACCAGAACTGGTTCACCACCAATCGCTCGCGCGACTCGGCGCAGGCGCTCATTCACGCGCATCAGCTGGGCGGCGGCCTCTTTGCGCAGGCGGGAATGGATGTCACCAACCGCTTACGCCTCGATCTCGGCGCGCGCTACGACGCCATCGACACGCACTCTGCGCCGGACGGCGAAGAGCCCGCGCAGGACTCGCACGGCATCTTCTCGCCGAAGGCCGGTGCGCTCTTCAAGATCGTCGACGCCCTCGGTGTATACGCGAACGTGTCGCGCGGCTTTCGCGCGACGGATGGCGTCATCGAAGATCCGACGCTGCCGTTCATCACGGTGTGGGCGTACGAGAGTGGGTTGAAGCTCAATGCCGGCAACGTGAGCGCGACGGCGGCGGTGTTCAGGATGGATGTGAGCAACGAGCAGTCGTTCAATCCGCTCACGAGTGGCTCGAGCAGCGGTGGTGCGAGCAGGCATCAGGGTGTGGAGCTTTCGCTCCGCGCGCCGATGTCGAAGTCGCTCACGCTCACCGGCGACTGGACGTTCAACGACGCGCGCTACAAGCGGCTGATCACCACGCCCGAGAACGATCCGACGAAGGTCGATACGCTCTCCGGTGAGCGCGTGTACAATACGGCCAAGTACATCGGCTCCGCTGCGCTGCAGTGGGCGCCACCGGCATCGCTCTGGTCGCTGCGCGTGAGCATGAACGCGGTAGGCCCGTACTCACCGTTCGACGAGCCGGGTGTCGTGTTGCCCGCGTACGCGCTGCTCCACGCGAGCGCGACGCGGAAGATCGGGAAGGCGGAGCTCGAGCTCGGCGTGCGGAATATTCTCAACCGCGCGTATCCCGAGCTCGTCGCCGGCGGACTCGTGGCGCCGGGCCAGCCAATAGCCGCGTTCGGGACGGTGCGCTACGACTTCTAGCGGCTACATTCGATCGACGATCTTCGCCTTGATCGACTCGTACTCCGAATCCGTGATCAGCCCTCCAGCGAGCATCTCCTTCGCACGCTGGAGACGCGCGAGCGGATCGTCGCCCGCCGCGCCGCCGCTCCCGGCTCCGCTCACTGCGGGGCCGCCGCTGCCGAACTGAATACCGCCCGACTTGGCGCGGAGCTCGTCGAGGTCGCGCACGCGACGCTTCTCGCGCCACGACTGCTCCTGCGCCTGCGCGGCGCGATAGACCTGCTCCGCCTGCTCCTTGCGCAGCCCCGGAGTGCCGATCGCTCCGATCGGCTGCCCAGTCGACGCGAGATCCTGTCGTCCGCGCGACGTGATCGTGAGATCCGCGCCGAAGATGCCGACGCGCAGATTGGCGTTCTCGATGTCCTGCCAGCGCATGTCGACTGGCGAGTAGCCGCCGAAGATCCCGCGATGGATCTGGATGAGACGTCCGGTCGTCGCCGCGACGAGAATGCGGCGGTGCAGCAGCGCGAACAACCTCCGCTGTACGGCGTACGCGACGAGCGATTCTCCGGGCACGAGCAGCGCAGTCAGGTGCTGCACGGCCTGCGCGAGCCGCGGATCCTCGTCGCCGCCGGATACCGATGCCGGCATCGCCACCGCAGCTGGCGCGGCGGGCGGCCGCGCCGCGGGTGCCGCCGAAGGGGCGCCCGGCCGCGGAGCCGTCTGACTTCGCCGCCGCAGCTCGTCGATCACCTCTTGCCACGCCGCCGGACTAAGCGACCCGTCCTTCTCGAGCGCGCGGAGCTCCGCGTCCGTCATCGAGGAATAGTTGGTCGGACCGCCCGGGGTGGTCATCGTATGAAACCTCGAAAAGAAGATGGCAGATCGCGTCGATCGCGCAGCCCATACGATGGCGCACGCGACGTGGTCCTGACAAGAGAGCGAGGGCAAAGTTGTGACGCGGCGGAGATTGCTCGCGTCCTTCCCCCGTGCAGCGAAGTCCTTGACAGCGCGCGTCGGCCTGCCGAGTATAGCAATGCGCCCGTGGTCAGCCATAGAGCAGTAACACCATAGTTCGGAGCTCTCACCGTCATGACGTTCGTTCGACTCGCGCTCATTCAGCTTCCCATTATTCGACTCTCTTCGAGGGGCGGCGCGCTCGCACACGGCTGACGGTCAACTAACCGACACCACGCGAACCGGCCCCTCGGATTTCCCGAGGGGCCGGTTCGCGTTTCGCCCCATCTCATCTACGAATGACGACACGCGTTCACCTCTACGATACCACGCTGCGCGATGGCACCCAGCGCGAAGGTCTCTCCCTGTCCGCCTCGGACAAGGTGAAGATCGCCGCGCGTCTGGACGCATTCGGCATCGACACGATCGAGGGTGGATGGCCGGGCTCGAATCCGAAGGACGCGGAATTTTTCCGTCGAGTGAGCGCACACCCGCCGCGTCGCGCACGGATTGCCGCCTTCGGAAGCACGCGTCGGGTGGGGGTGAGTTGCACCGACGATCCGAGCCTCCAGGCGCTCGTCGCCGCGAACACGCCGGTGGTCACGATCGTCGGCAAGAGCTCCGCCTCGCACGTCGCGCTCGTGCTCGAGACCACGCGCGACGAGAATCTTCGCCTGATAGCCGATACCGTCAGCTACTTTCGCGCGCTCGGCAAGGACGTGGTCTACGACGCCGAGCACTTCTTCGATGGACTCGCGCTCGACGACGCGTATGCTATGGAGACGCTCGAGGCTGCGCACGGTGCCGGGGCATCGGTGCTCGTTTTGTGCGACACCAACGGCGGGAGCGAGCCGCGCGCGATCTCCGAATCCGTGAGTCGCGTCGCGCGCCGGTTGAGCGCGACGCTCGGCATCCACCCGCACAACGATCGCGGGCTCGCGCTCGCCAACGCGCTCGCCGCGATCGATGCCGGCTGCGTGCACGCGCAGGGGACGGTGAACGGCTACGGGGAGCGCTGCGGCAATCTCGACCTGCTTGCGCTGATCGCCAATCTGCAGGTCAAGCGTGGCGTCCAGTGCGTGCCCGATGATTCGCTCGCGACGCTCACGGAGCTCTCCAACTACGTGGCCTCGGTCGCGAATCTCGCTCCCGATGCGCACGCGCCCTTCGTCGGGCGCGCCGCGTTTGCGCACAAGGGCGGCATCCACGTCGCCGCCGTCGCGAAGGAGCCCGCGATGTACCAGCACATGGATCCGGCGCAGGTCGGCAATCGCATGCGCGTGGTGGTGAGCGAGCTCTCAGGGCGCGCGAACGTACGGCTGCGTGCGAGCTCGCTCGGGCTCGACGCCGGCCCGGTGGAGCGCGCGGTGCTCGAGCAGGTGAAGGCGCTCGACCACGCGGGCGCGCAGCTCGAGGCGGCGGAGGGGACGTTCGAGATGCTCGTGCGGCGCGCGACGCCGGGATATGTCGTTCCGTTCGAGCTTCGCGAGTACACCGTGGTCGTCGAGCGGCGCGCCCTAGGCGGCTCGCGCGCGCGGGCAACCGTCGAGATGCGCGTGGGCGGCACGAGCGTGCGCACTGCCGCCGAGGGCGACGGGCCCGTGCACGCGCTCGACTCCGCCGTGCGTATCGCCCTCGCGCCGCACATCCCCGCGGTGCTCGAGACGAAGCTCGTCGATTACAAGGTCCGCATCATCGACGAGCATCTCGGAACCGCAGCGACGACGCGCGTTTTGATGGAGACGGCGTACGGCGCCGAGCGCTTCAGCACGATCGGCGCGGCCGCAAACATTCTCGATGCGAGCTGGGACGCACTCCGCGACTCACTCGAGCTCGCCGTTGCTCGAGCGCTCGACGCAACCGTTCACAGTGCGCCGCACAGCATGGACACGCGGCGCGCATCTCCGGAAATTATCACGCCATGATGCAACCGATACCGCGCACGCTCTTCGCCAAGCTTTGGGACGATCATCTCATCCAGGCGGAGACCGAGTCGACGCCCGCCGTGCTCTACGTCGATCTCCACCTCGTGCACGAGGTGACGTCGCCGCAAGCGTTTTCCGTGCTCCGCGAGCGAGGCCTGCGCGTGCGGCGCACCGATCGCACACTCGCGACGATGGATCACTCGACGCCGACAACTCCGCGCGGCCGCGACGGCCGCATCCCCGTCGTCGACATGCAGGCGCGCGCCCAGCTCGCGCAGCTCGAGCAGAATTGCGCCGACTACGGCGTCCCGCTCTTCACGCTCGGCTCCGAGCATCAGGGGATCGTCCACGTGATCGGCCCCGAGCTCGGCTTCACGCAGCCCGGAATGACGATCGTCTGCGGTGACAGCCACACGAGCACCCACGGCGCGTTCGGCGCGCTCGCCTTCGGCATCGGCACATCGGAAGTCGCGCACGTGCTTGCGACACAGTGCCTGCTGCAGCGGCGCGCACTCACGATGGAGGTTCGCGTCGATGGCGTGCTTGCGCCGGGCGTCACCGCGAAGGATCTGATTCTGCGCCTCATCTCCGAGATCGGCGTCGGTGGCGCGACGGGGCACATCCTCGAGTACACCGGCTCCGCCATCCGCGCGCTCTCGATGGAGGAGCGCATGACCGTGTGCAACATGTCCATCGAGGCGGGCGCGCGCGCCGGGATGATTGCTCCGGACGAGACGACGTTCGAGTATCTCGCCGGCCGCCCGCACGCACCATCCAACGCCGACTGGGACGTCGCGCTCGCGCGCTGGCGCACCTTCGCGGCGGATGAGGGCTCGACGCACGATCGCACTGTCATCCTCGATGCAAACACGATCAAGCCGATGATCACCTACGGCACGAACCCCGGCATGGG
>PLMM01000046.1 GCA_003142495.1 Gemmatimonadota bacterium
CGCGCTCGGCGTCGATCCGCAGGCGCAGGGCGACTACCAACTCGCGGAGGGGCGCGACGCGACGGAGCCGAACACGCTGATCGCGAACGATGATTTTCTTCGCGCGACGAACGCCAGGGTTGGCGACACGCTGCGCGTCGCTGCGGGCTTCGATCCGCAACTGCGCACACACTCCGGCGAGCGCGCGCTCGTGATCGCGGGGCGCGCGAAGTTCCTCTATCTCGCTTCCGGGCAGCTCGCGGTCGCGATCCCGCTGCGCACGCTGCAGCAGATGACCGGCGCCGCGCGCGAGGATCGCGTCTCGCTTTTCATGGTGCGACTCCGCGACTCGAGAAAGGTTGCGGACGTGACGAAGTGGATACGCACGGCGCTCCCCACCATCGATGTGATCTCCACCGCCGATGCGATGGCGCGCGTGGACGAGCGGCTTGGATACTTCCGCCAGCTCAGCGCCATCCTCGGCGCCGTGAGCCTCGTGGTCGGCTTTCTGCTCGTGACGACGCTCGTGACCGTGTCGGTGAACGAGCGCGTCGGCGAGATCGTGGTCATGCGCGCGATCGGCGTATCGCGCGTGCACGTCGTGCAGCAGATCGTGCTCGAGGGAACGGCGCTCAGCGTCACGGGCGCGGTGCTCGGCACGGGGCTCGGACTGATCACGGCTCGCTACCTCAACACGATCCTGTCACGATTCCCCGGTCTCCCGGCGGCGATCGACTTCTTCCTCTTCCAGCCGCGCGCCGCGTGGACGGCGATCGGGCTCCTCACCGCCTGCGGCGTGCTCGCGGGTCTTTACCCAGCCTGGCGCGCGGCCTCGCTCCCGCTGGCGGGCACGCTGCGCGAGGAGGCCGTCGCATGAGCGTGCTCGTTCGGGCCCGCGATGTGCGTCGTGACTATCCGCTTGAGCGCGAGGCGGTGCATGCGCTGCGCGGGGTGTCGCTCGAGATCGAGAAGGGCGAGTACCTTGCCATAGTAGGACCGTCCGGATGCGGGAAATCCTCGCTGCTCAACCTTCTGGGCGCGATCGATGCACCAACCTCCGGCAGCATCGAGATCGAAGGACGCAACGTCGGCACGCTCGGCGACCGCGAGGTCACGGAGTTCCGGCTGCGGCATATCGGATTCGTATTTCAGCGCTTCTATCTCTTGCCGATACTCACGGCGAGGGAGAATGTCGAGTTGCCGATGGCCGAGGCGGGCGTTTCGGCGGCTCAACGGCGAGAACGATCTTCGGAGCTGCTGCGTTACGTGGACCTGGCGGATCGCGTGAAGCATCGGCCGGCGCAGCTGTCCGGTGGCGAGCAGCAACGGGTTGCGATCGCGCGTGCGCTCGCGAATCGTCCGTCGCTGCTGTTGGCGGATGAACCGACGGGCGAGCTCGATGCGAGAACGGGGCAGGAGATCATCTCGCTCTTCGGCAGGTTGAATGCGGATGGAACGACGGTCGTCGTGGTAACGCACGATGAAGGTCTCGCGCGTGCGGCACGTCGTGTCGTGCACATGCGGGATGGCAAAATCGTTCACGATGAGGTGCCAGGTGGATGACCGGGCGATGAAGGTGCGGATCATGCCAGCCGACGACGCGCCTGGCGTCGCCACCTCGCGCGTGTGGCCGCTCTCGACGCTCGTGGCGTACCTCTTCGACGGACGCAGCTGCGAGGAGGTGCGTGAGCTGCTCGCCGTGGGCAACGGCGAGTCGCACGGCACCATCGCCTCGTGGAGGCCCATCGTGCTCACTGCGCAGGAGCTCACCGCCATTGAGTCGCAATTTCCGAAGCCGCACCTCGCGCCCGCACTCGCGTACGAGCGCGCGACCTTCGTCGAGCTCGACATGCCGGCGCTGCAGCCAACGCTCAGCGTTCCGATACGCGGCGATCAGCCGCTCGTGGAGGGGATCGCGCAGCGCGCCGCGTACCTCTCATTCGACTACGGGCCGTGGGCGGATGTGTACGTGAGCACGCTCACGCGCGAGGAGGCGGCCGAGCTGCTCGCCGATCCCGCGCGGCGCGTGCACGACGCGGGCGAGGCGGAGCTCGCGAAGCGCATCATCGGTGAGGACGACGCCGCGCTTCGCTTCGCCGTGCCGCGCGCGGAGAGCCCGCCACCCTGGCGCGAGCCGCGCGTGTGATCACGCTCCTCGCGCTGCGGAATCTCGCTCACCGTCCGCTCCGCTCGCTTTTTCTTCTGTTCGGCTATTCGATGGGCGTCGGCGTGATGATCGTGCTGCTCGCGATCGGGCAGGCGATGCTCACGCAGGCGCGTGACGAGAAGCTCGTTGGCGGCGGGCAGGTGACGGTGCTCCCCGAGGGGATGGACATCGAGGTGATGAAGACCGGCGGCGTGGGCGGCCTGTACTTCTCGATCGCCAACGCGCGCTTCATCTATCGCCAGCTGCTCGCGTCGCCGCGACTCGCGCGCGATGTGGCGACGGTCGCGCCGCAGATCGACGGAAAGTTGCTGTACTTCCGCGCGCACGGCGTCGAGCGCACCGTGCGCGCGGCGGGAGAGATCCCGTCGCACAGCGCCGCGGTCGACGCGCTGCCGCCGGTGGTGGCGGGCGCCTGGCGCGATGACGATGGCGATCGCCGCTGGGCGACGCCGACGCCGCAGGAGCTGTACTCGAGCATCGATCACTTCCATCTGCCGCCGAGGAACGTCGCGCATCGCGACAGCTGGGCCGAGTGGCACTACTTCAACGTGCTGTCGGCGAGCGGCAAGGAGTGGGCGTTCATCTCGTACATCGTCGCAGGCGATGTGCGCGGCGAAAAGTGGGGAGGGCAGGTCGCGGTGAGCGTGCGCGAGCAGGGCGGGCGCACGCGCCGCTTTACGTCGAATGTGCGGAGGGAGCAGGTGCACTTCTCCACCGACAGCGCCGACATCGAGATTGGGAGCTCGTCGGTGCATCTGCTCGCTGATGGTCGTTACGCGCTTGCTGGCTCGGCGCGCGAGAACGGAACGGGCGCGCCGCTCAAGCTCGACCTCATCGTCACTCCCGCGCCCAACATCCTCTTTCCCGGCGCGTCGATCGCCGAGTGCGCGGATACGGATGAGAGCTGCCCCTTTGCATCGGGGTACGCGGTGCCCGGGCTTCGCGCGAGCGCGTCGGGGTCGATGTGTATAGCGGGCGCCTGCGAGCAGTACAGCGATGCGCAGTCGTACCACGATCACAACTGGGGCGTGTGGCACGGCGTGTCGTGGGACTGGGGCGCGACGCGCGCGGGTGCGTACACGCTGCTCTACGGCCGCGTAGCGCCGCCCGACAGCGTGGGCGCGACGCAGCCGTTCTTCGTGTATCTCACCGACTCGCTCGGCTTCCGCGCGCTCTTCCGCCCGCACGAGATCGCGTACGAGGATGGCCGGACGATCGAGGTGAATGGGCACGCGGTGCGCGTGCCGAGCCACGCGGTGATGCAGGATTCGCGCGGCGCCGACACGCTCCGCATAGAGCTAAGCATTGACGACGCGATCGGGAGCGACACGCGCACCTCGCTCATCGAGCGGGGCGATGCGGCGGATGCGCGGCGGATCTTGAAGCCGTACTTCATCCAGATGAAGGGGCGCGCGAAGATCAGCGGCCGCGTGGGGGGCGCAACCATCGCGGGCGAGGGGACAGGCTTCTTCGAGACCTACCGCTAGCGCACCCACGAGGATGACCGTCTCGCCGCTCGCGACGACGCAGTGCCACGAGTTGTCGTCGACGGTGATGTGCACGTGGCCGATGCGCGGCGACACCGTGAGCGCGCCTTTGCCGAACACCGGCACCACGCGCACAGTGGTGGCGACCATCGCGCACAGCGTGCAGGCGATCATCGCGGCCAGATAGCTGAATAAGGCGTGCATGTCGTTTCTTAGGGAATGGGTTGTAAGGCGCACGGTCAACGGTGGCGCCGCCACCCGCGCGTCGTCCATTACACCTTTGGGTTGTTGCACGACTCCGGACGCACGCTCATCATGCCTCTCATGACCATACCACAATCAGAGCTCGAGCTGGTCCACCGCTTCACCCCCGGCTCGGGCGCCAACGGGCGCACGACGCTCCTCCTTCTCCACGGCACCGGCGGCGACGAGAATGATCTCGTTCCACTGGGCGAGTCACTCCTCCCCGGCGCGGCGATCCTGAGCCCGCGCGGCGCCGTGAGCGAGCGCGGCGCGCCGCGTTTCTTCAAGCGGCTCGCGGAAGGGGTGTTCGATCTGGAAGATTTGGCGCTGCGCACGCAGCAGATGATGCGCTTCGTCAACGGCGCCATCTCTACGTATCACATCGATGCGTCGAGGCTGATCGCCGTCGGCTTCTCGAATGGTGCCAACATCGCCGCGAGCGTGATGCTCACAGGCCCTCGGCTCTTCTCGCACGCGATTCTCTTTCGCGCGATGGTCCCGTTCGAGCCAAAGACGCCCGCGGCGCTCGGCGGCACGCCCGTGCTCCTGAGTTCTGGTGAGTGGGATCCGATCGCGACGCCGGATCAGGCGCGCCGGCTGCAGTCATTGCTGACGGCAGCCGACGCCGTGACCACCATCAACTTCTACAACGCGGGCCACGAGCTCACGCGCGACGACGTGCTCGACGCGGCTCACTGGATCGCCGCGATGGTCACCTAGTCGCGGGCGACTCCGCCGCCGGCGCCACCAGCACCGGCAGCCCCTTCTCGATCTCCGCGCGCGCCGGCTCGAGCCATGGTGGCAAGATCAGCTGCGTTCCGAGCGCGTCCGCGCTCTCGTCGATCTCGAAGCCCGGGCCATCCGTCGCGATCTCGAAGAGCGCGCCGCCCGGCTCACTGAAGTACACCGACTTGAACCAGAAGCGGTCGATCACCTCGGTGGTCTGCGTGCCGACATCGTGCAGCTGCTTCCGCGCCGCGAGCTCCGCGGCATCGTCGTTCACGCGCCACGCAACGTGGTGTACGCGCCCCGTTCCCCATGCGCCGCGCGCGACGTTCGGAAGCTCCTCCACATCGAGCACGCGCCCCGAGCCACCCTCGCCCAGCGCGTACCGCTTCCACCCATTCTCCTCGGCCTTGAGCGTAAAGCCCATCCCGTTCTTCAGCAGCTTCTCCGTGGGCGCGATGTTGCGCTCGGAGATGCGCACGGTGTGGAGCCCGCGAATCTGATGCTCCACAGGCACCGGGCTTCCGTTCCACGGCGTGAACTCGCGCGCATCGCTCGTCTCCACCAGTGCGAGCGCGAGGCCGTGCACATCGGTGAACGGGAGTGTGTGCTCGCCGAAGCGCGTGACCTGTGCTCCAATCTTCACGCCATGCTTCTGGAGGCGCTCCGTCCAGTACGTGAGTGAGCCCGCAGGCACCGCGAGCGAGACCTCGTTGGTGAGCCCCGTGCCGTCGCGTCCGCGTGGCATGTGCGCCCACGGGAAGAAGGTCAGATCCGAGCCCGCATGTCCCTCGCCGTCGGCGTAGAACAGGTGGTACGTGGACGGATCATCCTGATTGACGGACTTCTTGACCAGCCGCATCCCGAGGATGCCGGCGTAGAAATCGAGATTTTCCTGCGCAGGTCCCGCAATCGCGGTGACGTGATGGATACCGGTGATGTTCGACATGTTTTCTGCTCACGGACTGGAGACGGATACCAAAGTATCTTACTACTGAGATAAACGCGTCTTCCGTTTGGTTCGTTCCCCGGGCAATAGCTCCCGCTCGGCGCCCTTGCCGAGCGTGCGGAGCATTCCCGCCAGCCGCTTCTGCTCTTTCGGGGTGAGCGTGCCCAGTACTTTGGCGAGGCGCTTGGCGTGCGCGGGGAAGATCTGCTTGATCAGCGCGCTCCCTTCCGGCGTGAGCACTGCGAAGCGCGAGCGCTTGTCGCCGGGGAAGCTCTCGCGCGTGATCAGCCCCTTCGCCGCGAGACGATCCACGAGGTAGGTGACGCCTCCGCTCGTGACGAGGATTTTCTTCTGAAGATCGCCGAGGAGGAGCGGGCCCTTGTGGTAGAGCGCCTCGAGAATGCCGAACTCGGAGGCGGTGAGGCCGTGGCGAGCGACGTCGGCGGTGACGTGGCGGGAGATGGCGAGGTAGGCGCGCGCGAGCACGACCCAGGCCTTGAGCGCGGGGGCAGAATCCTGGGCGGCCTTGCTGCGCTTACTGTCGGCCGCAGCGATCGGCGGCGTATCATCGAGTGGGGCGGTCATCTTAGTACTAAGATAACTCGGAATCGCGCCGGGCGCGACCCGGGGGCATCAGCCGGCGGGGCTGCCGTCCGCGTTCTGCGTGGGGTGCTCGCCCGTCACGCGGCGGTGCTCGCCCGTGATCCGCTCGAGGCGCTGGCGCTGCCGCGCGAACGCTTCCTTCGCGTACTGCCGCACCGCGTCCCACTCGCCGTGCTTGTTGCGGATGTCGTCCGTCCACCCGGTGCGCAGGTCGCGCTCGACGCTCTCGAACGACATGCCGTCGTACGCCGGGTTCGTGCCCGCGATGTGGCCGACGAGGTACGCGGGACGCACCACCTCGTACGAGCGATCGGCGAGACGCGTGGGAGAGAAGTCGTAGTGCGCGCGGTAGACGACGTCATCCTCGAACGTCACACGGCGCACCGATGCGGCAACCTCACGCTCGGCCCACCATCCACCCACGGACTGACCGATCCCATAGACCACGAGATCCACGGAGCGACCGAGCGCGGTTACCTCGCGCTCCTTATCGGGGCGCTCGGTCTGGTCGTTCGTTCGGCGCTCATCGTTCGCTCGCCGTTCTTCTCGTCTGCGCTCCATGACCCACCTCTGCGAACTCGTCGCCAACGCCCGTCACGAAAGGCATGCAAGGACGGGACCGACATCTCGCGGCAAGCTACGAAAATTCGACGGCACCGACGCGGCTCGCCGTCCGGGCGTAACACACGCTCTCGCCCGATGCCTGCAAGATAGCGTACCTCGCCTGATTAACGCCATTGCGACGGGGCCGTTTTACCGCCACGATTTGTTGCATGTCTCCCATCCGGCTTGGCACTCAGGGGTGGAATTACGATTCCTGGGTGGGCCCGTTCTATCCCGACGGCACACGCGCGCCTGACTACCTCTCGCTCTACGCGCGCGCCTTCGATACCGTCGAGGTCGACTCCACTTTCTACGCGATTCCGGCATCGAAAGTCGTGCGCGGATGGGCCGATCGCACGCCGGATAACTTTCTCTTTGCACTCAAGCTTCCGCAGGAGATCACGCACGAAAAGCGGCTGCGCTCGGCCGACGATGCATCGGCGATGTTCTTCGATCGCGCGCGCGAGCTTGGGCTAAAGCTCGGACCGGTGCTCATGCAGATGGGCCCCGACTTCGGCCCGGCGGAGCTTCCCGCACTCGCGGCGTATCTGCCCACACTTCCGCGCGACATCCAGATCGCGATCGAGTTTCGCGATCGACGCTGGATCAACGATGGCGTGATCGCGCTGCTCTCGGAGTTCCGCGTTGCGCTCGCGCTCACGGACGCGCGCTGGATTCAGCGCAAGACGATGCTGGCCCTCGCGGAGCGACCGACGGCGGACTTCGCGTACGTGCGGTGGATGGGGCCGGACCGCGACATCGTCGACTACTCGCGGCTGCAGTTCGATCGCACGCGCGAGAGCGAGCAGTGGTCGGAGGCGCTGCTCATGCTCATTCAGAAGGTGAGCGCGGTGTACGGCTACGTAAACAATCACTTCGCGGGGCACTCGCCGGCGAGCGCGCGTCAGCTGCAGCGGCTGTTCGGGCAGACGCCGGTGGATCCGAACGATTTGGGAGAGCAGATCAGCTTGTTCTGACTAATGCGTTTGTGCATTGGGAGGGCAATCGCAGCGCATATATTTTCAGCATGAAGCGTCGCAACGTTCTCGCCGCCGTTCTCGCCATCATCACGGCGCTGATCTTCTCGCGCCTCGGCGTCTGGCAGCTCCAGCGGCTCGGCGAGCGCCGCACGCGCAACAAGGCGCTCGCATCGCGACTGCGCACCGCGGCGCTTCCGTTGTCGCATCCCCCCGCCGATAGCGCGGGCGCGCACTGGCGCCGCGCGCAGGCCACCGGCAGCTACGACTTCGATCATCAGATCGTGCTCAGCGGGCGCACGCACGACGGCTCGCCGGGCGTGCAGATCGTAACGCCGCTGCATCTCGAGAGCGGCGGGCCGGCGGTGCTCGTCAATCGCGGGTGGGTGTACTCGTCGGACGCGGCCACCGTGGATCTCGCCAAGTGGGACGAGCCGCCGCATGCGGCAGTGTCCGGATACGTGGAAGATTTCGTTCATGGCGGGCGCGGAGTTGCGCGACTCCCTTCGCACACGAATGCGTGGACACGGCTGGACGCCGACGAGCTGCGCGCTGCCTTTCCCTTTCCGATTGCGCCGTACTACGTGGTCGCCCTCGATACGCTGGCGGAGTACCGCGCCGCGCACGAGCTGCCGACCGTCACTCCGGTGCGGCTCGAGCTGCCGCAGATGGACGACGGCCCGCACATGGGCTACGCCATCCAGTGGTTCACCTTTGCTGCGGTGGCGCTGGTAGGGGTGGGCGCGCTCATCGCGCAGGACATTAGACGCGGCTGACGCGCCCGCCAGGCCCCAACAGGCCTGGATTTCGCTGTCTTGGGGCGCCCTGCGGATGGTAAGTTGGAGAACCATCAATCCTTCCTTCGAGACGCACATGGGAAAGATCACTCAGGAGCTGGCCACCGAGCAGGAAGCCCGCGACGTCGCGGAAGCGGCGCGCGAGAGCGACTGGACTGAGCCCAGCTTTCTACGCGAGCTCTTTCTGGGGCGCCTGCGCCTCGATCTGATTCATCCGTTTCCGGCCGAGAACGAGGTCGAGATCGAGAATGCGCGCCCGTTCATGCAGAAGCTGCGCGCGGTGCTCGAGTCGGTCGACTCTGATGCGATCGATCGCGATGGGCACATCCCCGAAGCGGTCGTGCAGCAGCTCCGCGACATCGGCGCCTTCGGGATCAAGATTCCGCGTGAGTACGGTGGGCTCGGTCTCTCGCAGGTGAGTTACATCCGCGCGATCGGCATGGTGACGTCGAAGGACGGATCGCTCACCGCGCTCCTCTCCGCGCATCAGTCGATCGGGCTCCCGCAGCCGCTCAAGCTCTTCGGCACCGACGCGCAGAAGAAGAAATTCTTCCCGCGGCTGGCGAAGGGCGCGATCTCGGCGTTCGCGCTCACGGAGACGGACGCGGGCAGCGACCCGGCGAACATGCGCACCAACGCGACGATCACAGAGGATGGCACGCACTACACTCTCAACGGCACGAAGCTCTGGTGCACGAATGGCACGCGGGCCGAGCTGATGGTGGTGATGGCGCGGACGCCCGATGCGATCGTGAACGGCAAGCCGAAGAAGCAGATCACGGCGTTCATCATCGAGACGAAATGGCCGGGTGTCGAGATCGTGCATCGCTCGCATTTCATGGGACTCAAGGCGATCGAGAACGGCGTCATCCGCTTCAACAACGTGCGCGTTCCCAAGGAGAACATTCTCTGGGGCGAAGGGAAGGGACTCAAGCTCGCGCTGATCACGCTCAACACCGGGCGGCTCACGCTCCCCGCGAGCGCGGCGTACGGCGCGAAGGCGATGCTGCAGATCGTGCGCGAGTGGGGGAACGATCGCGTGCAGTGGGGCCAGCCGATCGGGAAGCACGAGGCGATCGCGCAGAAGATCGCGCTCATGGCGGCGAACACCTTCGCGATGGAGTCGATCGCCGAGCTCGCGAGCGCGATGGCGGATCGCGGCGGCTACGACATTCGTCTCGAGGCCGCGATCGCGAAGCTCTGGAACACGGAGGCCGGCTGGCGGATCGTCGACGACGCGCTGCAGATCCGCGGCGGCCGCGGCTACGAAACGGCGGACTCGCTCAAGGCGCGCGGCGAGGCGCCGATTCCGGTGGAGCGCGCGATGCGCGACTTCCGCATCAATCTAATCTTCGAGGGATCGTCGGAGATCATGCGTCTGTTCATCGCGCGCGAGGCGGTCGATCATCACTTCAAGACCGCGTTCGACATCGTGAATCCGAAGGCGTCCGGGAAGGAGAAGTGGGACGCGCTCGTGCGCTCGGCCAAGTTCTATCCCACCTGGTACACGACGCGGTGGATGGGGAACATGAAGGGCTACGGCGAGTTCGGCGCGCTCTCGCGCCACGTGCGCTTCATCGACTCCACCACGCGCAAGCTCGGCCGCGCGATCTTCCACGCGATGGTGAAGCTCGGGCCGAAGCTCGAGCGGCGGCAGATGGTGCTCTTCCGCGCGGTGGACATCGGTGCGGAGCTCTTCGCGATGAGTGCCGCGTGCGCGCGCGCGCAGATGCTGAGCAAGTCGGGCGATGCCAACGCGGGCGGCGCGTACGCCGGCGCCGCCAACGCGATCGATGTCGCGGATCTCTTCTGTCGGGAGTCGCGCCGCAGAATCGCCGCGCTCTTCGAGAATCTCTTCGGCGAGAACGACGCGGCGATCTACCGCGTGTCGCAGCAGGTGCTCAAGGGCGAGTTCGAGTGGCTCGAGCGCGGGATCATCGATGCTCCGGAGCCGGCGCCGAGCGGGATGGCAGAGGAGGCGAAGAGCGAGCGGCCGGAGCCGGCGGCGGTTTGAGGCTGAGCGGGCCGGCTACTTCTTCTTGAAGCCGTCCTGCGGAAGGTCCGGGAATGAGATCTTGTGATTCCCGGGCTGGATCCCTTCTACTCGACCGAGTCCGTTCCCGTCGGTCACGCCGTGGATGATTTTTCCGTCCGGCGTTTCGAGCTTGAACTTCGTGTTGGCGACGCCGAATCCGGCGCGGTCGTTCATCTGGATCTCGATCCAGGATGTCGTCACTGACTCGATCTTCGCGCCGTCGTCCTTCCCGCCCGGCGCAGCCACGCCTGGCTTTGGAGTGCCGCTCCCGCTCCCCTGCTCGCCGATGATCACTGTCGGCGCACCCGGCGGAAGGATGGTGCCCCCGTGCATCGTCGGGTCGCCCACGCGCGCCGCAGCGCGACCTGCGATGAGCACTCCCATGGAGCCTTTCATGACGGCGGACGGTGGGCCGACGCACATGCACACGTCGCCGACGACCGATGCGGGAATCCCCTCGATCAGCACGGACGGCACGCCGGGCCCCATGATCGGGCCACCCACGTGCGGAATCGGCACGACGGCGGGCGTCTGCATCGGGCAGATGTGATTGTCGCTTACGCGTGCGGCTGGCGGCATCGCAGTCCCTCCTGATTTGCCTCTTCGCTCTGGCCGCTGAACCGCCAGAGCGATACAATCTGACTAGCGCCTCACTCCCCCGATAGCCAGACGATTCAGATGACTCATTTGCACCCGGTCCTGTCCGGAGAGACGATCTCCAGCATCGCCAAGGACGAGGGTTTTGCCAACTATTTGACCATCTGGAACGATCCGGGGAACAATGGTCTCCGGACGATCCGGCACGATCCGCACATTCTCGAGGTGGGCGACCCGGTGTTCATCCCCGATCTCCCCGAGAACGTCAATCACGGCAACGACACGCAGCGACATGTGTTCGCGCTCGAGTCGCCCGCCTTGCTGCTCAACATCCAGCTGCAGGATCTCGACGGCAAGCCGATTGCCAAGCAAGCAGTGGTGCTGAAAGTCGATGCGAAGGACAAGAACGGCCGCGAGGCGGTCGAGGATGTGTTCGAGCTCGATACGGACAAGGACGGAAAATTCTCGCAGGAGATTCTCGAGGACGCGGACATCGGCGAGCTCACCGTCGACGACGACAAGTTCGTGATTTTCATCGGGCTGCTTGGGCCGATTGGCTCCAACGAGGGGATGCGCGCGCGACTCAACAACCTCGGCTACTTCGCGGGGCTCGCGAACGACACGGATACCGAGCAGCTCCGGTGGGCGCTCGAGGAATTCCAGCACGACAACAAGATCTCGCCCCCCAACGGCGACGTCGACGATCCGAGGAACAAGGTGAAGTTGAGGGCGACGCAGACGAAGCTGGGCGTTATCCACGGCGATCGCGACGTGCCGACCTGATGTCGCGCTGCACGTTCACCCGCGAGTGGAGCAGCACGTATGTCTGAAGGAATGTTCATTCCCGACATGGTCGAGGAGGACGACGGTGGCGTGGCTGCGGAGCACGCACCGAAGCTGACGCTGCCCGTAATCACGGCGCCCTTCCCCGAATCGCAGAAAGACAACTTCAACGCGCTCCGCCGCTCGCTCGTCACCATCGCCTGCAAGGATGTGCCGGGCGCGCACTACGCGTTCGACTCGTCCGTGCTCTCACCGCTCGCGCGGGAGGGCTTCAAGGCGCTCAAGGGAATCATCGATCGCCACTTCGGCGCACCCATCTCGATTTTCGGGCACGCCGATCCCGAGGGGAACGAGATCTACAACAAGTTCCTGAGCGAGCGCCGCGCCGAAGTCGTCTTCGGGATGTTGATCCGCGATGTTCCGACGTGGGAGCGGCTCTTCTCGCACCACGAGCACACGCCGGGCGACGTGTGGGGCGATGACGCGATCGAGTTGATGCTCGCCTCGCTCGGCTTCGTCGCGGACGCTACAAAGAAGGAGAAGCTCGGCGACGTGATCAGGGAGTATCAGAGAATTCGCGGCTTCCCCATCACGGGCCGCAACGACGTGGCACTGCGCGCGAAGCTCTTTGCGGAGTACATGGACTTTCTGTGCAGCGACGTGAATGGAAAGCCGTTCCAGCTGACAAAGGCCGATTTCCTCGGCGAAGGCGCAACGCACGGGGCATTCCAGGGGTGCAGCGAGTTCAACCCGCGGCTCGTGCTCGCGCAGAGCGAAGAGGATGGCTTCAAGGCGGACAAGGTGAATGGCAAAGATGATCGCGCGACGGCGAATTTCGACAATCGCCGGGCGATCATCTACTTCTTCGAGAAGGGATCGAAGATCGATCCGAAGAAGTGGCCCTGCCCGCGCGCGTCCGACCCGGACAAGGTCAGCAAGTGCATCGCGCACTTCTGGTCGGATGGAAACGATCGCAAGGGGCTGCTGCTCGCGGACAAGCGACGTCGCTTCGGCAAGGCGGTGCGCAATCGCACCGAGCGGATAGCGCAGGTCGAGAAGACCTTCGCATGCCGATTCTATCACGGGCTCGCGCTGCACTCGCCGTGCGAGGGCGATCTGCAGATGTGGGTGCTGCAGCTCATGATGGACGGGCCACACGAGAAAGGAAAGGATGTCGAGCCGATCCCGGTGTCGAACGTCCGCTACGTCGTCATCGCGTCGGCCGACGATGAGGCGCCCGTCATTCGCGGAACGACATCGGCGAATGGCGTGATCGGCATTCCGCTCTGGTCCCGGATCGCGAGCATGCGGCTCAAGCTCGATGTCTTTTCGGCGATCACGGGCTCGCCGGCGCCGGACGGCTCGAAGTCCGATGACGACAAGAAGAAGCCGGTCAAGTCGATCGACATCGAGGCGCCTGCCCCAGTGACCGACGACGATCTGAGCGATCCATTCAAGGACGAGAAGACGTTCGTCGAATTTCCGCTCTTCGGCGGAAATCTCAAGCGCATCGTGCTGAAGTTTCCGCCCGGTCAGGAACCGATCTCCCTGGAGCCGGATTCAAACGAGCCGCCCGTCGCGCCAGACGAACAGAACCTCGGCGCCCGACAGCGGCTCTTCAATCTCGGCTACGGAATCGCCGAGCCGCAGAAGTGGACGGACGCGCAGCTCGCGCAGTTCGTGAAGCGCTTCCAGAAGGACAAGAAGCTCAAGGAGACTGGCGCCCTCGACAAGGACACGATCGATCGCCTGCGGGAAGAATATGGGAGCTAGCTCGCAGGACACGAGCGCGCAGGAGCAGGCAGCCGGACAGCCGAACGTCGTTGCCGCTGCACCTGCTCCGCTGAAGAAGAACGACAAGCCGTTCAAGACGGATCAGAAGGCCTACGATCCGCTCTTCCGCCCGTTTCATCGACTCAACGCGCGGACGTACGACACGCAGGTCGATGTGGGCCCGACGCCGAGCAAGCTCGGTCCCACGGGAAAAGGGCGGGATTGCGGCTGCAGAAACAGAGACGATTTCAAGTCGAGCGCGCTCACGGGCGCGGTCATTGGTGCGCTGCTCGATGGACTCGACTCGGCGGTGAACAAGGCGCTCCCCGGGTCGCGTGATCTTCGCGAGTTCCTGGAGAAGCAGTTCAATGGCAAAGGGAAAACGCTGAAGGAAAAGCTCACCGATTTTCTGTCCAACCTGATCGAAGGTGGATTATTCGGCGGCTTCCTCAGATTCATCCCTTCCTGGGTGCCGGTGAATCGGACGGGATTCGGTCCCACCTTCGATGCCAACGACGCGCACAACGTGGGCACGGATGGGAAGGAGGCCGAGGTCGAGATCGAGGGCGTTTTGAGCCGGAGCTATCAGACTCACCACCATCGCCCGTACACGCAGTGGAGCCGGTATTACCACTGGGCGTTTCACGTCGTGCCCGCGCGCGGATTCGGCCATCTCGTGCGGAGGGGCGTGATGCGCGCACCCGAAGACACGAAGTTGCTGAACGACGGCGACAACGACGAGTCGATCTTCATCTACGACGATGCGAGAAAGCTCGTCGACCCTCTCGCGACCGACGCGCATTTCGAGTGCCTGCTGGACATCGGCGCGTTCTCCCAGCCGCCGGGAGATGCGGGGCAGGTGCTCAACCACCCGGGAATATTCTACGAACAGGGGTGGCCGTTCTGGCCGCAGCACGGCGACTACTTCTGGGCCACGGGCCGATACGTCTACGATTGCACGCACGTCACGCCTTCGAAGGAGACGGATCCCGACAAGCCGGGCGCAAAGCCCGTCGATGTGGAGCTCCACCCATCGTTGCTCAATCCGATCAAGGCATTCGCGACCGCGCGCTACGAAGGCATGCTCTTCGACGAGTCGGATGAGCCACTCCCGGCCACGCGCTTTTCCTTTTTCTCCTGCAGGAAGGCGGGCTACTACGACTACGATGGCGACCATATCCAGTTCGGCACGGTCAACTACGAGTTTGCGGTCGACCTCCCGCCGGTGCCGGCGGGAGATGTGGCCTACGACATCGGAGCGGTGGGAGATTTTGCGCTCAACACGCTGCTGATTCGTCCGCGGCTGTTGCAGAAGATCGAGTTCGCGCCGTACGGCTCATTCGACAAGACGGTCGACTGGCACACCGAGCCGCCGAGCATCCAGGTGGTGCGGCCGACGGATGGCTCACTTCCCCGAATGGTGAAGGTGACCGTTCCGATGGACACCGTTCCGAAGGAGAAAGACGGCTACGGATTCACGATCAGCTTCGCGTGGCTCGCGCCCGGTGTGCCGACGGGGATCAAGAAGGTGACGGTCAAGCTTGATTCGATGACCTTCAACAACAACCGTCGCGACCTGCGCATGAGCATCGCCGTGAATGGGCGAATGATCTTCGTCCCGACGGCGAATCTGGTGTCGAAGACGCTGCTGTCTCCGACCGATGTCATCCAGAAATTCCCCGACTCCACGGGAATCGTTCTCTTCGTGCCTCAGGAAAAAGGAGTGCGCATCTCGGCGCACGGAGCGCAGCGGCGGGGCTTCGGCGAATTCATCGAGGAGAACAGGACGATCGATCCGGCTCGACCGAGCGACGACTCCAACGATCGCACGAAGGACAGGCGGCTCGCCGTTGGAGGCTTGTTCAACGTCACGAAGAAGCAGGAAGACGAGATCAGGAAGCTGGCCGATCAGAAGCTGAAGGACGTGATTCCGCCTCAGTTACTGGGAAGGTTCACGAAGGTCGAAGAGACGCTGGACAACGACGACTTTCGGAAGCTGCTGAAGAAGGCGGTCGAGGATCTCGTTGGCCAACGCCGGCTCGTGCAGTGGGAGAAAGACGTCGATTTCCAGGAGAGCGACGCAGCCAAGAAGAACGAGATCGCGTGCGCGGTCGCGCGCGAGATGTCAATTTTTCCCGTCGATGCGTTGAACAAGCAGAATACGCCGATGGGATTCGTGGAATTTCTCGGATCGCCTGCTGGAACGTTTCCCGGTGATCAGTCGCGGCTCGACGTGCAGGCGATGCTCGCGCGGCAGAAGTCCACCGGAAGTGCGATCACCACCGTCGAGTTCAACGCGCGTCCCACAAGACAGGTGGAGGATGGTGGGTTCATCGTGTTCCAGGTGAATCCGGGAGACGTGGATTACGTACTGAAGATCACGGCCACGATTGCCGATCCTGATCCACCGAAGTAGCTCGCCCCTCATTCTGGATCACGTGTGACGCTGGTGTCTTCGCTGCAACGTTCCTCGCTTCTCCTCGCCCTGTTCGCCCTGCTCGCCCTGCTCGCCCTGCTCGTGCCGCTCGTGCCGCTCGCGCTGCACGCGCAGTCGCTCGCGCGCGACTCCGTGCCGCCGCGCGAGGGGCGCGGAACGCAGCGCGCAACGGTGGTGGGCGCAGTCGCCGTGCGCGCCGCCGCGCCGCCGGCCATCGACGGCAAGGACGACGACCCGATCTGGCGCACCGCGCCCGAGATCACGGCCTTTCAGCAGTTCTCTCCCGCGAGCGGTGCGGCGGCGTCGTTCCGCACGTCGGTGAAAGTCTCGTACGACGATCGCTATCTCTACGTGCTCGTTCGGATGTACGATCCGCACCCCGATAGCATCCGCGCGTATCTGAGCCGCCGCGATGTCGCGACACCGTCGGATCGCGTGAAAATCATGATCGACTCGTACCACGATCGCCGCACCGGCTACGAGCTCGCGGTGAATCCGAAGGGGGTGAAGAACGACTTCTACACCTTCAACGACAACGAAGAGGATCCCTCGTGGGA
>PLMM01000043.1 GCA_003142495.1 Gemmatimonadota bacterium
TACTCGGCGTACTCGTGATCTCTTTCGGGCGACGCATCCAGATCAGCGCGAGGGCGATCGCGCCCAATGCCAGCGCGGGGCCGAGCAACGGAAGGAGCGCCAATGCCACGTGCGGATTGAGCACCGCACTCACGACGAGCACGCGCGGCAGGAGCACGACGCAGGCACCGATCACTCCGTGCGCGAATGCTTCGCGGAGCAGCGGCTCGGTGCGGCTGCGTCGAGCGTAGGCGATCGCGACCGCCGTCGAAGAGAACAGCCCGCCCAACATTCCGGCGAGCGCGTATCCGCGCTGTGGGCCCGCGACGCGGCGCGCGAGATAACCGAGGAAGTTGAGTCCCGAGAAGAGCAGTACCACAGTCCAGAGCGATCGTGGGCGCACCGCGAGCGCCCCCCAGATCGGCCCGACCGGCAGCAATGGCAAAATCACCAGCGCGAGAACAGCGAACTGCAGCCCGGCGCGGAAGTCGGCACCCTCCACGCGCTGGACGAGCCAATGGAGGCGCACTTTCTCGCTCAACGCCAACACGATGATGGCGCCGGCTCCTGCCGCGAGCGCCAGCTCCCCGATACCCGCAATTGCTCCCAGCGCGAGAACGAGGAGCGCTGCGCTCTCGGTCGTTCCATCGAGTTCGGTCTCGGGACGGCGCACCGCCATCACATACGCGCCGCTGACGAACAGCATGCCGCCGAAGAGCAATGCCGTAGCGGCTAGCGCCTGCGAGAGGGCGAGAAGCAGCCCGGCACAGCCGCCAAGCACGCCGAAGAGAAGAAAGGTCCGGATGCCTGCGAATCGGGCCAGCGGACCCGATGCGTGCCCCGATTGCTGGCGCTCGAATCCAACGCTCAAGCCGATGAGCGCCGCGATGGCCAATCGCGCCGCGGCTGTTGTAGCACTCTCGGCGTCCATGTTCTCAAGCTAGCATTGCGTATGAGGGGTGCTGTCGGGCGAAGGGCAGCGCCGGTGTCGGCGCAACCCCTACGCTGAGTGCAGCGCGGGGCGAGTGTAGAACGGTTTCGCTCTTCCCAACTGGTGACGGAATCTCCGTGTTGGCACGACAGTCGCGCTTCGTCACTCGCCACCGTAGCTTCTTCGCCCGTGACTGCTCCCCAGCGCGTTCACTCCGCCCCCCGCACGCTGCACCGCGAGCTCGGCCTCCTCTCCGCGACGATGATCGTCGTTGGCGGCATCATCGGCGGCGGGATCTTCTTCACTCCGGCGCAGGTCGCGCGCACGCTGCCGACCGGTGGCTGGGTGCTCGCGATCTGGGTGATCGGCGGCTTCATCGCGCTCGCGGGCGCGCTCACCTTCGCCGAGCTTGGCGCGATGCTCCCGGATGCGGGAGGGCCGTTCGTCTACATTCGCCGCGCGTTCGGCGAGCGCGCGGCGTTCGTGTACGGCTGGATGATTCTCACGACGATCGCGAGCGGCGCCGCAGCGGCCGTCGCGCTCGCGTTCGCGAACTATGTCGCGCGCTTCTTCGACCTCGCGCCCGTCGGCGGCACCACCGCCGTGGCCGTCGCGGTGCTCCTCATTCTCACCGCGACCAACTATCGCGGCCTGCGCCTCGGCGCCGCCGTGCAGAACACGCTCGTGATGAGCAAGCTCGTTGCGCTCGGCGCACTGATTCTCGGCGTGGTCGTACTCTGGAATCGCATTCCCGCGCCGCTTCCGATCGTCTCCGCGGAGAAGCTTCCGCCGCTCATGACGGGGCTCGCCGCGGCGTTCGTTCCGGTGCTCTTCTCCGTTGGTGGATGGGAGAATCTCAACATGGTCGCCGGCGAGGTGCGCGACCCGGCGAAGCTCATTCCGCGCGCGCTCGCGCTGGGCATCGTGATCATCATGGTCTGCTATCTCGGCGTCAACGTCGCGTATCTGCACGTGCTCGGCCGCGATGGCATGGCGGCGAGCAGCAGCGTCGCGGCGGACACCGCGATCCGCATGGTTGGATCGCTGGGCGGCACGCTCATCACGATCGCCGCGATGGTGTCGATTCTCGGGCTCGTGAACGTCGTGCTGCTGGCGACGCCGCGCATCTTCTACGCGATGTCGCGCGAGGGGCTCTTCTATCCGGTGGCGGCGCGCATCCATCCGCGCTTCGGCACACCGCACGTCAGCATCGCGATGCTCGGGCTCTGGTCAGTCGCGCTGCTCTTGCTCGCACAGTCGCGGCTCGACTGGCTGCTCAACGGCGAGGTGTTCGCGGACTGGGTCTTCTTCGGCCTGAGCGCGGCGAGCGTGTTCGTCTTTCGCCGCACGATGCCAAGTGAGCCGAGGCCGTATCGCGCGTGGGGCTATCCGCTCGTCCCGCTCTTCTTCGTCGCCGCATCGCTGATCGCCGTGCTCAGCGCCCTCGTGAGCGCTCCGATTCCCTCGGCGTTCGGAGCGTTCAGCGCGCTCGTGGGCGTGATCGTCTACGCGCTGTTCTCGAAGCGGTGGAAGGCCGCCGCGGAGCCGAAGCAGGACTAGTAGGCCACCGCGTACGACGAGAAGTGACTGATCGTCGCCGTGACCGTCCACGCATGCGGGTCACTCACCGTCGGCACTACCTCCGAGACCGTGTCGGCCTGCAGATAGACGACCGAGAGCAGCGACGTCGGGGTGATGCAGGGCGATACGCTCAGCGTAACGATCGCGGCCACAGGAAAGTGCATCCCCTCGGGCGTGAAGAACACGCGCGCGACGTTGCCGGCGGGCACGTGCGCTGTGATCGTCGTGTCCGTAAGCAGCGCGCCCGGCGGAAAGTAGATCGTGTTGTTGTCGCCGAGGTCGAGCGTGCCGCCTCTAGGACCGATGCGCGCCGACACCCATACATCGTGAGGGATGCGGCACTGTGCGAGTTGGTGGCTGTGCGACTGCTGCTGTTGCTTCGGTGGCGGCGGCGCGTGCCTGAGCGCCAGCGCAGGTGCAGTAGGGCTCGCGTGATCGCCACAGGCGGCTACGACCGCAACCGCGGCGGCGGCGACGAGCAGGCGAAGAGAAGAATTTTTTCGCATATACCGGTGACGGGAGAGAGGAGTTCGTACCGGAC
>PLMM01000427.1 GCA_003142495.1 Gemmatimonadota bacterium
GGCGACATGAACGGCGACGGTGTGACGGGCAACGATCTCATTTATATCCCGCACAACGCGCTCGATCCGAACGAGATGACCTTTGCGAACGAGGTCGTGAACGGGCAGGTGATCACGGCAGCGACGCAGGCCCAGCTCTTCGAGCAGTTCATCGATGGGCAGACGTGCCTCAACGGCAACCGCGGCAAGATTCTGCCGCGCAACTCGTGCCGCTCGCCGTGGCAGAACAACATGAACGTCACGGTCGAGCAGTCGTTGCCGAACGTGATGGGGAAGACGCTCTCGCTGCGTCTCGACGTGTTCAACTTCCTGAACATGATCGATCACGACTGGGGCAAGATCAAGCTTCCTTCGAACAGCCCGAGCTTCAACGATCAGTCGCTCGTCAGCGTCGTTGGACAGACCTCCGATCCGAACGTGCTGAACACGCAGCCGATCTTCAACTATGTCCCGGCGAATACCGTTCGCTGGACATCGAACGTGATTCCGTCGTACTACCAGATCCAGCTCTCGGCGCGGCTCGGCTTCTAGCGCGCAGGGTGGGGAATACGCAGCGGGGCGGCCGAGTGATCGGTCGCCCCGTGCGGCCAATTTCCCGCGGCCGCGTGAGGAGGATGGGGGGTGTTCGAGAGAATGTATTCACTTGATTGAATACATGTATTACCACAACCCCCCGCGGCGCGGCCCCGATGTTCGAAGAGTGCGTGGTAGAGCCACGCGTAGTCGTTTGCTCTCGGCCGCAACACGCGAATTCGGATTGCGCGGTTACGATGCCACATCGACTCGTACCATCGCGTCGGTCGCCCGCGCGAACCAGGCATCGATTCGATATCACTTCGGCGGCAAGGACGAACTGTACCTCGCCGTCGCGAACTCTGTAGCCGAGAAACATGGGAATGTGTTGCTGCCAATGATCATGCGCTCGCGGCGAGCGTTTCCCAACCGCGCTACCGCGAGAAATGATCTAGCTGAAATCATGGCTGCGTTCACGCGGCAGCTGCTGGACGTCTCAGACGCAGGCGCCGGAGGGATGTTTGTCGCTCGTGAGCTCATGACGCCCGGCGTCGGCTTTCCAATCCTGTATCATGGCTATATCCGCGAACTACACGAGCACGTGACGACGCTGCTTGCGCGCGCAACAGCCAGATTGCCCAGAGCGTTCGACGCCATCATCGACGCACACTCCTTGATAGGCGCAGCTCTGGGTTTCGCTTCGATGCGCCGGGTGCTCAGGCAACGAAGCTATCGACCGACGTTTACGAAGGAACGTGTCGAGCTAGTCGCGGGCCGCATCGCCGCGCTCACGGGCTACATGTCCGAGCAGCGCGCGATGTCGCCCACCGCGATCGCGCCCCCGCGCGTCGGCACCGCATACACTCCCGCGTAGTTCCCGCGCTCGCGAGCGATTGCGCGGCCATCGACTTGATCGGATGGCGATACAACCCAGCCACTCGGCCGATCACACGCCACCCGTTCGCGAGTCCCATGTTGGTATACAGCGCCACGAGAGTTACTCCGCTCAGGTTGGAGCAAATATTATTCTCGGGCTCACTCCGCTCAATGCGATGGAGCCGATCCCATCCCCGTCGCGTGGTGCCCCGAGCGCTGCGCAGCCATGAACTCGTGAATGGCCAACAGTGCCCCCGCGTCGCCCGTCTTCATCACCACCTCGCCTCCCCGCGGGAGGTCGTGATAGCTGTATGAAATCACATCCCGCTTTCGCGCCATCTCCGCTGTCCCGGGCATCGTCTGCATGTGCACGAACGCTGGCGTGGAGAAGTCCCCCGCCTGAAAGGCGTGTTGGATGAGCCGCAGATGCGCACGGATCTGCGCGATGCCGAGGGAGTCGTCCACGTCGCGAAGCAACTCGATTCGGCCTCCGTCCGCAAGCGCATCGAAGGTATGCGTCGACGTCGTCTGGTCGACACCCATCGCCATCTTGCCACGCTCCTGCATGGCCGCGAACGCGCTGTCCGCGGCGCTCGTCGTGTGGGACTTCGCGGCGCGCGAGCACGCGAGGCAGAGGCAGAGCGCCATCGCGCGCACTGGGAAATGCAGATAGAAGCGCATGTGCTGGTCTCCAGATCGATAGAGGCGTGAATGGCGACTTCATCATCGTAATTCGTACCACACGCTATCAGGATAACCCCGCTATGTCTGGAACTTTCGTCTCACTCGAATCGCCGCCGCAGCGCTAGTCGCGGATCATCGCGCGTACGAGCGCTCGAAGCTCATCCGCGGTCATCGACACCAGGCAGCGTCCGGCGAGGGTCCCTAGAACACCTTCACATTGATGTACCGCTTCGGATTCGCCTTGATGTCCGTGATCAGCGAGTCCATGCGGGCCAGCAGCTCGTGCAGGTTGTTGTAGACGCCCGGGTCGTTCAGGAACTTCGCCGCGGTTCCATTTCCCGTCTGCAGCTGAGTCATGACGGCGTTCAGCTTCTGCGTCGTCGAATCGAGATTACTCGTCAGCTTCGACAGGTTGTGCGTCGTCGACTGCATGTTTCGCACGGTCGAGTCGAGCGAGATCGAATCGATCGCCGTTACTCGACTCCGGAGCGCATTCATCGTGAGCGTGAGCCCGCGCGACTGCTCCGCAGCGATAGTGTTGAGCTGCACCACGAGCGCGTTGGTCGACACGAGCATCTTGCGCAGATCCTGAATGCCGCCCTGCTGCACGAGCTCGATCTTCATGGTCTTGGCGACGTCGGAGAGCGCGCTGCTCACGCTGTCGACGCGCATCAGCAGCATGTCCATCGAAGGCGCGGCGCGCCCCGCCGGAATCGTGTCGTTCGACGCCATGAAGCCGTTGAAGCGGCACGTCGCCGTGAGCGGACGCGCGGTGGTCGGCGTCGACGTGTCGGCGGAGACAGCCGCGGGCGCCGCCGTGCACGGCGTCAGCGAGATCGACTTGTCGCCGAAGAAGCCCTCGTTCGTGACGGTCGCCGTCGTTCCCGAGGGAATCTTGCGCCCCTTGTCGATCGAGAGCCGCACGTTCAGGAATCCCGTCTCGTCGAGCTCCACCGCGTCGACGTAGCCCACCTGGACCCCCGCGAGATTCACGGGCTGGCCGGGCTTCACGTTCTGCCCCCAGGCGAAGCGCGTGTACTCGGTGTACGACTTGCTGAAGCCGCGCCGCGCGAGCCAGAGCGTGCCGCCGATCGCCACGACCACCGCGATCAAGGTGAAAATGCCGACGAGGACTTCGTCCCGTTGTTTGGTCATTGAATCTCTTTGGCGAGATAGAGAGCCGTGAGCGCATCCAGGAGCAGGATCACCACGGAGGAGATGACGACGGCGCGCGCGGTCGAGCGGCCCACGCCTTCGGCGCCCGAGCCGGTGATGAATCCCTCGTACGAGCAGGTCATGGCGATGGCACCGCCAAAGAGCGTCGCCTTGATCAGCGCGTACCAGATCTGAAAGGTGTTGAACGTGAGATGCAGCCCCGCCGTGTAGTCATCGAGACGCACGTCGGTCGCACCGATGACCGCCAACCCGCCCGCGCAGATGCCGACCGCGATCGCGATGATCGTGAGCATCGGCACCATCGTCACGCCGGCGATGACGCGCGGCACCATGAGGTACGCGACGGGATCGTACGCGAGCGTCTCGAGTGCGTCGATCTGCTCGGTCACGCGCATCGTCCCGATCTCGGCAGTCATCTTCGCGCCGATGCGCCCCGCGAGCACGAGCGCCGTGAGCAATGGCCCGAGCTCGAGCACGATGCTCTGCCGCGTGATCCATCCCACTACCGAAAACTGCACGCCCGGGAAGAGCTGGTACGTCGTCTGATACGCCGTGACCGCGCCGATGAACGCCGACACCGTGGCGACGAGCGGCACCGAGTCGACACCGATTTGCCGCATCTGCGCGATCGTCAGCGGCAGATACGTCTTCGGCTCCATCAATGCGCGGAAAAAGTCGCGATGGAAGAGGACGCGCTCGCCGAGCTGCCCGAAGCTCGCATTCGTGGCGCGGCCGATCGCGCGAAAGAAGCCGCCAAAGGGCCCGAAGCCGGTAGGCGCGGCGGTCGTATCCTGGGGAAAGAGCGTCGAGCTCACGTGCGCACCCGCACGAGCAGCACCACGCCGATTGCGCCGAAGATCATGTTGGGTATCCACGCCGCCAGATACGGCGGAATCGCGCCACCCTCGCCGATCGCCTTGGTGAGCTGGATGAGCATGAGGTAGATGATGGTGGTAGCGAGGCTGACGCCAATACCGAACGCGGTGCCTCCCCGCTGCGTGCTAGTGGCAAGGGGTGCGCCGAAAAACACGATGATGACGCACGCCACCGGGATCGCGATCTTGAGCGACAGCTCCACCTTGATCTCGTTCGAATCCGCCCCAGACCGCTCGAGCGATCGGATGAATCGCCTCAGCTCTCGAAAGCCCATCTGCTCCGGACTTTTCGGCGCCGATGTCAGATCGATTGGCGCCTCCAGGAAATCCGCGTCGCGCACGCTGTCGAACTGGATCGCGTAGTTGCGCGTCGAGTCCGGCAGAATGTGCAGGTCGCCAGCCTTGAGCGTCCACCGCTTGTGCGTCGTGTCGTAGTTCGCCGTGCGCGCCGCGAGCAAATACGTCGGATAGTCCGGCCCGCGCCCGCGCCGCTCTACCTCGAGATTGTCGATCAGCCGCCGCTCGACATTCAGCGCCGCGATCTTGTAGACCCGCCCCTTCGGCGCGCTGTACGCGAAGTTGTAGCGCTCGTTCCCCGGCTTGTAGCGCCCCTCTTCGAGGAGCTCGTTGCGCTTGATGTCCGAGATCGGCACCAGTTCGCCGAGCGCGAACGCGAAGAGCATCACGATCGCGGCGCCGCCGAAGATGGGCACCAACAATCGATAAAAGCTGATCCCCGACGCCTTCGCCGCGGTGAGCTCCGAATGTCGCGTGAGCGATCCGATCGTGAACACGGTCGCGAAGAGCACCGCGGCCGGGAGCACCATGTAGATCGACTCGGGAAACCAGTACACGTACGCCATCGCAATCTGCTCTGGCGTCAGATGGCGATTGAGATATTTCCCGAGCCGGTCCGTCAGATCGATCACGATCACGAGGAGCGGAAAGCCCAGCGCGGTGGTGATGAAGATCTTGGTGAACTCGGTCGCGACGTAGCGATCGAGCGGTCGAAGTATCCTCACGCGGTCACTCGGCTGCGTCGATCCGCGCGAATGCCGACGCTGCGAAAGCGCCGCGCGAGCCACGTGCGGATCGAGTCGAGCAGCTCCGACGTGTCGCCGCCGCGCGCCGAGCCGCCGCTGCGCTGCACGCGTACGAGCCCGAACACGCCGACGACGGTGAAGAGCACGTTCGCCATCCACATCGCGATGACGGGATCGAGAATCAGCTTGTTCGCCAGATCCTCGCCGACGATCAACCCCACGTAGTAGAGCGCGAACACCGCGATGCTCACGCCGATCACGAGGCCGACGCCACCGCGCGGGAAGCGAATCCCGATTGGCGCGCCGAGGAGCACGAAGACGACGCACGCCGCAGCGAGCGCGAACTTCTTCTGGATTTCCACCGAGTATCGGCTCATCGTCACTTCGGAGTCGTGCACGCGCGCCTTCATGACCTCGATCTGCGCCGCGGAGCTCAGCAGGTACGCGGGGCTTGCCACCGGGCTCGGTACGCCCGCCGGCGCATCGAAGCCGCGGCCGTGCGGGGCCGCGGGCGTGCGCTGCTGCAGCATGGCCGCGGCGGCGGTCGTCGGCGTGATTCCGCTGCTTAGGGGGACGCCCATGCCCTGCGCTATCCCACTGCTCGGCGGATATCTCGGCACCGCGGCGCCACTCGACGGCGGCGCGCGAAAGCCGTGCATCGGGCGAACGCCGCTCGATGGCGGGGCGGATGCGACGGCGGTCGCCTTAGGTTTCTTCGCGAGCGCAGCCGGCGTGGACGGTGTCGTCGTCGGCATCGCCGCTGGGGTCGCGGCCGCAACCGATGCTCCCTCCGCCCCGATCGCGGCCATCGGCGCCTTCGGAGCTGCGACCGTCGTATCCGTATCCGCGATCGACGCGTTGCCGAAGATCGGCATCGCGAGCTTGCAGTACAGCCCGCCCGCGGTGAGCCGAACCTTCGGCTTCGGCGCCTTCACCGGCGGAAGCTGCTCGCCCGTCGCGAGGTAGTGCGTCGCCGCAACCAGCGTGTTCGCGAGCGTCGCGCGCGCCTGATCGAGATCCTGATTCCCATCCTCGAGCCCCTTCGACATCTCGCACACCGACATCTCGCGCTCGGACTTGTAGTCGTCCTTCTCCGTCTGCTCGAAGCGATTGCCCACGCCGCGCACTCGCACGAGATCCGTGCGGAAGTACAGTCGCGTGAGCTCGCCCAGGTTGTCGCGGGGGATCTGCTGCATGTAGCCATCGTGCAGCGTCATCTGCAGATCCTTCTGGTCGGGCGTCATCCCCATCACGCCCGAGTCGGAGTAGATCGTCTTGCGGCGCTCGGGGTCATCGAAGTTGTAGATCGTGACCTCGCGCAAGCGATCGGTCGACTCGTCGATGTGACTCGTGCGCAGGAAGAGCTTCCCCGGCATCACCTCGTTGATCACCTGCTCGCGCAGCGCAAACGTCGGCTTCTTGCGCGCGATATCCGTCTGCAGCGTGCGCAGGCGGTGATTGCTCCGCGGCAGCACCTGATCGTTGAACAGGAGCATCAACAGCCCGAGCGTGGCGCCGAAGTAGATCGCGGGGCGCACCAGCCGCATCACCGAGATGCCACTCGCGCGGAGCGCCGTGATCTCGTTCTCCGCCGTGAGCCGGCTGAAGGCGTAGAGCACCGCCACCAGCACCCCCATCGGCATCGTCATCGCGATGATGAAGGGGATCGAAAGCAGAAAGAACTCCCCGATCACGTCCCAGCCGAGCCCTTTGCCCACGAGATTTCCGAACTGCTTCGCCACCTGCTGTAGCAACAGCAGCGCGGTGAGCGATGACAGCGCGAAAACGAGCGGGCCGATCTGCTCGCGAAGGATGTAGCGGGTGAGGAGCTTCAAGGGCTCGCTAGCGGAGGGTGGCGTCCGGGCGCCTGGCGCACCGAATGGAGAAATCTAAGCGCTACGGCAGCCCCCGGCGCCAGAGCCGAAGGCTATATCGCCTACTATCTTACGACGACCTCAACCCGCCTATCGACATACAGTGCTGAGCTCACGCTCGATTCTCTCGCTCCTTGCAGTCGCGTCGCTCGCCGCCGCCTGCCACAGCGACCGCCCGCAGACCGCCTTCAACGGCACCGTAGCGCTCAGCTACGCGAAGACTCAGCTCGACTTCGGCACGCGCATCCCCAACTCGATCGGCGCTCAGCGCACCGGCGACTGGATCGTAGCGCAAATGAAGAGCCGAGCGGACACGGTGATCGAACAGCGGTTCGATCACGTGACGGTGAAGGGCGACACGCTGCACCTCCGGAACATCCTTGCGCGCATTCATCCGGCGGCCGCGCAGCGCGTGCTCTATCTCACGCACTGGGACACGCGTCCGATCTCCGATCAGGCGAGCGACCCCGCGCGACGGAATCTCCCGATGCCGGGCGCGAACGACGGCGCATCCGGCGTCGCGCTCTTCATAGCGCTCGGCGACGCACTCAAGAAGTCGCCGGCGAACGTCGGCGTCGACCTGCTCTTCGTCGACGGCGAAGACTACGGCGACTTCGGCGCGATGAAGGACGTGCTGCTAGGCTCGACGTACTTCGCGTCGCACCTCCCGTCGCCGGGCTACAAACCGCTCTACGCGGTGCTCTTCGATATGATCGGCGACAAGGATCTCGACATCTACCAGGAGCCGATCTCGCTCAATCGCGCCCCCGAGGTCGTGTCGCTGGTCTGGAACGAGGCGCAGTCGCTCGGCTACTCACGCTACTTCATCAACAGTCCGTCGAATCAGGGCGTCACGGACGATCACGTGCCGCTGCTCGACGCTGGCATTCACACGATCGACGTGATCGACTTCGACTATCCGGCGCACCACACGCCGGACGACACCTTCGACAAGATCTCCTCGCACTCGCTACAGGTGGTGGGCGATGTGGCAACGGCGCTGCTGACGTCGAAGTAAAGATCCAGCCGAGTGCTGTGAATGATCACCTCTTCAGCGCCCCGCGAGCGAGCTTTGGCCGGGCAGAGAGATGTTTGGATGAGTTGAGATCAACCGTCCCGCGCGATCTTCGCGCATGCCGACACCAGCCGAAAAGCGCGCCCTCGTTTTTCTCTCCGCCCTGCTCACGCTCGGCGCCGGGGTTCGCGCAACGAAGGCGCTCAGCGCCGAACCGCCGCCGCCAAACGCCGTGGCGAGAGCAGATCTCCACCGTCAGATCGTCGCCGTCGACTCGGCTGACTCCGTCGAGCGCAGCGGGGGCGGGAAGCGACATCGGTCGAAGCGACCGGTTGCGCGGGGAGTCTCGACATCCGATGGCTCCGACGCGTCCGTAAGGGTCGATAGTTCGGCGACATCGTCTCGAAAGCGTAAGAAAGGGACGAAGATCCTTCCTCGGGGCTCCGAACAAGCGCATGATATCGGTGTCTCATCTGCCGGGCCGATTGATCTCGATCGAGCCCAGGAGTGGGAGATTCTCGCGCTCCCGAAGGTCGGTCCTACGCTCGCGCACCGAATTCTGGCGAACAGGGATTCGCTCGGTCCATTCGGATCGCTCGACGAGCTCAGGCGTGTAAAAGGGGTCGGCGAGGCGGTCGTGAATGCGATCACGCCCTACGTGACGTTCTCCCAGCAACCGCGTCAATCCCGTGAGAAAGAGGGTGATGGGGTGGCAGCTCAACGCCGCGAAAAGCGACGTAAGCGTCAAGCACCATCACAATAGTATGTAGGCAGCTAACAACGACCCCCGCCGGGGTGGCGTCGCCGACGCCCCCCCGCGCGCTGTTCCCCCCTCAGAGGATCATGGC
>PLMM01000218.1 GCA_003142495.1 Gemmatimonadota bacterium
CATGTCGAGCACCGCGCGCTTGCGCGCGTCCGTCGATATCTCGATTTGACCGAGGTCGTATCCGGTGTGCATCACCGCGGGCCCACCACGAGTCAGCCGATCATCTTCAGTGGTGGGGTTGTAGATCCAGATCGCGCGCAGGTTCCAGTAGTCCGTGAACTGCATGCCGTAGAATGCGTGCAGATCCACGTTGTTCCTGAGACCGTCATACGTGAACTGCTGCTGGGCGCCCGCGATCGTGTTGATGCTCCGATACCAGCTCGTCGGCGCCGTCCACTGCCTTCCGATGTTCGCGTCCATCCACTTGTAGTCGGCGCGGTCGAGATACGCGAGATCGTTCACCTCGAAGCCCGGGCTCCGCCAATTCTGGATCACTTCCCAGAGCCAATTCCCGTTGTCCTTCGCAAGGCGCGTGTAGAATCCATATCCATGCAGCGCCGTCGCGAGCGTATCGTACGACGCGTCGAAGAAGCCGCCGCCATGCTCGTTGCGATCTGGACGCTGAAAATAGTGCGCGCTCGAGCGCTCGGTGGCGGCGATCGATGCCGCCGATCCTTCGACGCTCGACAGCACCGCGCTCCCCGTCCACGAGTAGTCGTGATGGTGCCACGTGTGCGACCAGTCCAGCCCCGCCGCCTCAGCGCGATTGCGCAGATGATCGGTGAGCACCGTGTCGTCGAGGCGGCGCACGGTGGATGTGAGCGCGACGCCGATGGCCGAGTTGCCGTTGTTGAGCTCCTTCTGCACGCGGCCGACGAAGTAGTTCGAGAGTGGCTCGACCTCTTGCTTCAGCGGCGTGGGAGACGCTGAGGTGAGATAGCGCTCCGTCTGTGGGCTCGTGACTGCGTCGAGCAGCCCTACCGTGTAGCCACTGTTCGTTCGCCCCGTGATCTTCGCGGCGCCCAGGATCGGCGTGTAGTCGGGCGCTTCCGCGAACGTCGATTGTCCCTGCACCCAGTCCGACAGCTGCGGCAGGCGTCCTATGCGGCGCGAGTAGAACACGCTGAGGCCACTCACGTTGTCGCAGAACTGACAACTCAACCCGCCAAAGCTGAAGGCGCTCGATCCGGCGATGAAGAAGGGGCGTTTCTCGTCGTAGAAGGTCTCGAACGGCGAGAGGTTGAGCGTCGCGGGATCGACCTCCACCTGTCCGAAATCCGGGTAGAAGGTGGCGTCGAGCGTGAGATTCGACGTGAGCAGATACTTCACATCGCCACCCGCACGAATGCGCGTTTCATGGTCTCCATGGAACGGGTCGTTCGCATCGGCGTGCTGCAGCTGCTCACCGGACAGGACGTACGGGAGAAGCTCGAGCTGGCGCGGGCGCGCCCCGATCTGGATGCCCTCCACGCTGCCGAAGTACGCCGGCCCGCCGGCGTCGCTGCGCTTCCAGAAGGACCACATGTCGCGCTCGTTCAGCCTGTCCTCGTACCGCCAGATCTGCATTCCCCAGAGCTGCACCGAGTCGCGGGAGAAACGGAGCTGCGAATACGGGATGCGCATTTCCACGGTCCACCCCAGCGAATCGATTTTCGTTGCCGCCGTCCAGATGGGATCCCACCCCTGATCACCGTTGAGCTGATCGCCGCGCACGCCCGCCGGATTTACCTCGAACAGCGCCTCGTCGCGGTGATTGTGGTACGGATCGAGCACCACAATGAGTTTGTCCGTCGTGAGCGAATTGAACGATCCGTTGTTGCCGTTGGCATCGAGCAGCTGGTCGCGGCGCGCGAGCGGCGCGCGCACGCCACGCGCGCCGAGCGGCTCGGACATGCGCGCGCCGACGTAGAGCGCCTCGTCGTCGTAGAGCAGACGAATCTCCGTTGGGAGCGACGCGGGCGCGCCCTCCAGCGGCTGATACTGTCGCAAGTCGGTGATCGGCGTGGCGGCGCGCCAGGCCGAGTCGTCGAGGCTTCCATCGAACTCGATGGCGCCAACGCGGCGCGCGGCGCGGGCCACCGGTGCCACGGGAATGGAGACGCGCACACTGTCGGCGTGCTGCGCGCGTGCGGGAATGCAGAGCGTGGCGCTCGCGAGGAGCGCGGCCGAGAGCTCGAGTCGCATAGCGGACATCTACGAGAGGAAGCGCGACGCTGTTTCGACTTTGACGGAGTTCGCACATCGCGCGTCGATTCGGGAGAGAATCGATCGCCCGGTTGGATGCACGTGCGCGCCGAATCGTTTGAAATGCATCCCGCGCGACCCGGATTCATGTACGACGTCACTGGCGAATCTCGGCGCCCGCTCTACTATGGATGGGAGTTCCGCAACGCCATCGCTCAACGACCGCGTGAGGTTCCGACGAATGCATCCACTGATGGTACTAGTCCTGCTCGTCCGAGCTCCAAAGAACGACGTGTCTACCCTCGAGATCATCCAGGGCATCGCGGTACTCGCCGTCTTTCTCGTGGTGGCCTACGCGATTGGCAAGACGGGCGCGTGGTTCAAGAACCGCAGCTTCACCAGCAGATGGGCGCCGCTCCTCCCCGTGCTCGGCAACGCTCGCATTACCGGCGATGGCGGAGTCGCGGTGACGAGCCGCCTCTCGGGAACGTACCGCGGCGCGAATGTGCACGCGCTCATGACCCCGAACGTGGCGCACAAGTACGCGCCGTCGCGCAACGGCAACGTCTTCAGCGTCGCCATCGAAAACGTGCCCGGCGCCGAAGACTGGTCGATCGTATGGCGCGCTGGCCTTCCAGTGGTTGGCACTCCGTCGTGGGCCGTGCAACCGACCGATACTCCGCTCGCCCAGCGTCTCGAGAGCGCCGGCGCAGTCGAACAGATCGAGAAGTTCGGCCGCTCGAGCACGCACTACACTGTTCGCAACCAGACTCTCGAGTGGAGCGCGTACATCGAGCCACGAGTGATCCTACCGCCCGAGGAGTTCCGCCACGTGCTCGACGCGCTGCTTGCGTTAGTTGCCATCAATGGCACCGTCAACCAGGGCTGATTCAACGAGTACGCGCGAGTCAGGGATTAAACGGACGAGGCATTTGTGATCGGCGGTCATATGTTCGCTTTGGGACGCCACATCGCTGCTGCGATCGAGCGCCTGCTCAGCGGCCGAGAGCACCGACGTCTACGCGTGGGGAGTCATCGCGTACGAGCTGCTCACCGGCACGCATCCATTCGCAGCACACACCACCGCCCAGCGACTCATCGCGGCGCATCTGAGCGAAGCGCCCGCGCCGTTCGCCACAGCAAATCCCGAAGTACCCCGCGACATCGCAGCGCTGGTCATGCGCTGCCTGGCGAAAGATCCCGCAAGCCGCCCCGCAGATGGGAATGAGATCCTCGCGCAGCTCTCGTCCCCGAACGCCACGCACTCCGCACAGACGCGCGGCGTCCCACTCCCCGCCGCACTCGGCGCTATAGCATTCATTGCCATAGCCGCCGCAGTCATGTTCATTATCGCGCATCGCCCCAGCTCGCGCACCACGATGATGTGCTCCTCCACGCCATCACCTTGCCGGAGTTCGCGAAGTATCAGTCCGATCCGCGCTGGGATGCGATCGTAGGCGAGTTGCGAAGACGTTGACCAGATAACGCCCACCGGAGAAGTCATAGTGTTCCTCGGAACAATGTTCGACGTCGGTCGCCGCATGACGGCGAAGCTCGAGCAACTGTTGCGCGGACGCGAGCACCCGATCGCGCGTGCGCTGGTAACCTCACGCGGAGCACGTGGAAGCGGTCCCGATGGAGAATGGACTCGCCGCGATCATCGACGGGCGCTGCTGGCAGGATGCGTGTTGTTCGTAGTCGGATGGGCTATCGCACTGGAGGTATTTCACATCGCCGACACACATCCCTCCGGCACACGCTGGAACTCGGTGCTCTCGGGGGTTGGCTTGTTCTTTTTCTTCGGTGGCGGCTATATCGGATGGCGGGGATTCAAGCACACGCGCGGAGCATTAAGGCGCGCATCGAGCGTTCCGACGGAGAGATGAAGCCAGAGTTCGTGGCCGGACGTCGTCCCGTTCTGCGATCCATATGGAGGGACGTCTCGCGCCTGTCGGCGCTGCCGTCACCCGATGCGCATCAGTGCGCCCGAGATCACCCCCAATCAGGAATTCTCGCCCATGAGCTCACCACTTGCCGAACTCAAAGCCGCCTGCACCCCGACCAAGAGCTCGTCGGATTCGCAATCGATCAAGCACGGTGTCTCGACATGGTTCCGCGGTCTCCCTGCCTCAGCATCTCCAGGCACGGTCGCGCTAGCAATTGGCGGCGATGCGAAGGTCATCATCAACGAAGTCGACATTCGCTCGGTTGAAAAAGTCGGGGAGCACTATCGCGTAGAGGTGAGCGCGGAGTCCCACTTCCTGCTCCGCATCGACAAGGTGATGAAGGCGACGGCCTCGGACGAATGCGGATGCGAGAAGAATTCGCCGCCGACTACGGCGCAGACGGGTGTCATCGCGCGAGACAAGCTAACCGTATGGGAAATCTGCCAGCGAATCTGCGGCATTATCGTAGTCGGAGGAATCAGCTTTTTCATCTGCGTGGACATCAATTGCATCACGCTCGACCCGAACATACCGCCGCAGCGGCAGTGATTAGCAGCACCGGGTCCTCGATCCGAGAAAGGAGGAGGACGGCAGTGGGCTCGGTCACCCCGGCGCGCGTCAATTGCACATCGCAGCCGCCAGTCGCATCTTCTGCGACTTCCCTCCCCGGCACAAAATGCAACGCACGCTCGCCCTCGCGACCTTGACCCTCGTTCTCTTCTCCGCATCCGGGGCGCGCCCGTCAATAGCCATCGTCCCAGCAAACCCGAACGACAACACGACAGCGGCTGGCACGCTCGCCAACGACACCCTCACCGTCGCCCTCGAGCTCCGCAACGCCACGTGGTTCCCCAATGGCGACTTCGGCATCGCGCTCCCCGTGGAGGCGTTCGCCGAGTCCGGACACGACGCGTCGATTCCCGGCCCGCTGCTTCGAGTTCCGTCGGGCACGGAGATGCGCGTGTCCGTACACAATCTTCTCGATGTGCGCGCGGTGGTGCGGGGGCTCCGCGATCACGATGGCACCGCCGACTCGCTCGTGCTCGCGCCGGGCGAGACACGCGACGTTCGCTTCACCGCGCGTACCGTGGGGACACACTTCTACTTCGCGCGCACGACGCCCGCCACCACGGTGATGTCGCGCGGCGCGGACGCGCAGCTCGCGGGCGCGTTCATCGTCGATCCGCCTGCATCGAGCGCGGCGACCGCACACGATCGCGTGTTCGTCATCACTGCGTGGGAGGACACGGCAAAGAATTCGTTGCTGCGATACGGGCGCGGGCAATTGTTCGCGATCAACGGGCTGTCGTGGCCGCACACCGAGCGGCTCTCGTATTCCACCGGCGACACCGTGCGCTGGCGCGTGGTGAACGCGAGCCAGCACTTGCACCCGATGCATCTCCATGGATTCTATTTCTCCGTGCTGAGTCGCGGCACGCCGCTCGACGACACGCTGTACGATGCGACCGCGCGGCGCAATGCGGTCACGGAAGTCCTGTCGGCGGGGACGACGATGTCGGTGCAATGGACGCCCGATCGCGCCGGCAACTGGATCTTCCACTGCCACTTCATCAATCACGTCGACACGGACCTCCGGCTCGCGGACTCTCCGCACCCCGCGATGAGCGACGCGGGCACCGCGCACTTCACGAACGCGATGGCCGGTCTCGTGATGGCCATCTCCGTTCGCGACACCGCCGCCACGCAACGCGCGCATCGCGCCGACCCGCCGCGCCGGCGACTCCGGCTCTTCGTCACCGAGCGCGCGTCACGCGCACCGGCGCTGCCGTCGTACGCGTTCATTCTCGAGCAGGGCGCACGCGAACCGGCCGCCGATTCCATGCGGCTCCCGGGCTCCACGATCTATCTGCATCAGCACGAGCCGACGCAGATCACGGTGATCAACCACGCACGTCACGCGACTGCCGTGCACTGGCACGGGATGGAGCTCGAGAGCTACTATGATGGAGTGGCCGGATGGAGCGGCGCGGATGCGCACACGGCTCCGCTCATCGCGCCGGGTGATTCGTTCGTCGTGCGGATCACGCCGCCACGCGCCGGCACATTCATCTACCACACCCACGCGGACGATCTCACGCAGCTCATTGGCGGCCTCTATGGCGCGCTCATCGTGCTCCCGCCGCACACGCAGCCGAACATCCGAGATCGCCTCGTCATCCTCTCGGACTCCTCCGCTCCCGACATGCACGACACGCCGCCGTCGCTCGTCAACGGCTCGAGCGCACCGGCGCCAATCGCGCTCTGCGCCGGCATGTCCCATCGCATTCGCATCATCGGCATCTCCGCAGTGACGGCGCGCCGCTTACGGCTGCTCGATGACAGCACGCTCGTGCAGTGGACGCCGGTCGCGAAGGACGGGCAGGAGCTTCCGCTCGCGCAGCAGACCGCGAGGCCCGCGGCCGCGCAACTCGCCACCGGCGAGACGATGGATGTCGCGTTCACACCACCGCACGCGGGCAGGTACACGCTCGAGGTCACATCGGTGTACGGCACGGCGAGAGTGGTGCGGGTGCCGGTGATTGCTGGGACGTGCGGGCGCGCAGGGGTGAGCCACCGAGTGAGTCGTTAGACGAACAATATTTCATGAGGGTTCATTCGAACGACCGTCGACGGAGCGGCGCCGCGTCCGCGCACCTCCATATCTTCTCACAGATTGATTGCACACCGCAAGCGCGCGCTGCATCTTCTGCGACAGTCGGCCTCGCGATCTCGAGCCTCGTCGCCTCCTCCCTAATCGGGTCAGCGTGATCGACCTCCGCGATCAGCTCCAATCCACACTCGGCGGCACCTTCTCGATCAGCCGCGAGCTCGGCGGCGGCGGGATGTCGCGCGTCTTCGTCGCCCGCGACGAAGCGCTCGGCCGCGACATCGTCGTGAAGGTCATCGCGCCGGAGAACGCCGAAGGGCTGAGCGCCGAGCGGTTCGCGCGCGAGGTGAAGCTCGCAGCACGACTGCAGCAGGCGAACATCGTCCCCGTGCTCTCAGCGGGCACGTCGGGGAACCTTCCCTACTATACGATGCCGTTCGTGCGCGGCGAGTCGCTTCGCGCGCGCCTCGCCACCGGCGTGCCGCTCCCCATCGCGGAGGCCGTGAGCATCCTGCGCGACGTCGCGCGCGCGCTTGCGTATGCGCACGCCGAGGGCGTGGTGCACCGCGACATCAAGCCAGAGAACATCCTGCTCTCCGGCGGCGCCGCCGTGGTCACCGACTTCGGCATCGCGAAGGCCATCGATGCGTCGCGCACGCAGGACGGTGGCGGCACCACTGGCATCACACGCGCGGGCGTGTCGCTCGGCACGCCTGCCTACATGGCGCCCGAGCAATTGCT
>PLMM01000232.1 GCA_003142495.1 Gemmatimonadota bacterium
GTGCGCCACATGGTCGTCGCCGCCAATGGCGACGTGTACGCGAATTCGTGGAGCGGGAGCTACTACTCCGACGGCAGCACGCCGCCGGCGCCATTTCTCATCGCGCTCCGCGACACGAAGCACGATGGGCACGCCGGCATGATCACACGCTTCGGCGATTCGCTCGCCAACGGCGGCGCCGGCGGCACGGGCATCGCGCTCTACAAGGGCGCGCTGTACGCCGAGTCGAAGGACAAGATCGTGAAGTACACGATGGACTCGGCCTTCGCGCCAAAGGGCGCGCCGACGACGGTCGTGAGCGGACTCCCGCTCGCGGGCGACCACCCGATGCATCCATTCGTCATCGACAGCACCGGGCAGCTATTCATGGATGTCGGCACGAAGACCAACTCGTGTCAGGTAAAGAACCGCACGCTCAAGTCGCCCGGCATCAATCCGTGCACGGAGCTGCTCACGCGCGACGGCATCTGGAGCTACGACGCGAACAAGACCGGGCAGACGTACTCACCCGCCGGCCGCTACGCCACGGGCATTCGCAACGCAGTCGGCATCGCGCTCGACGCATCGGGGCAGCTCTACTCCACGCAGCACGGGCGCGACCAGCTCAGCGACAACTGGGCGGGGCTCTACACGCCGCAGCAGGGCGCGGATCTTCCGGCGGAGGAGCTGCTCGAGATCGTGAAGGGCGGCGACTACGGGTGGCCGAAGTGCTACTTCGACTCCACGCAGAAGAAGCTGGTGCTCGCGCCCGAGTACGGCGGCGATGGCGGCAAGGCGATCGGCGATTGCGACAAGAAGGTCGAGCCGATCGTGTATTTCCCTGCGCACTGGGCGCCGGACGCGCTCACGTTCTACAACGGGTCGCAGTTCCCCGCGAAGTACAAGGGCGGCGCCTTCATCGCGTTTCATGGCTCATGGAATCGCGCGCCCGAGCCGCAGGAGGGCTATCGCGTCGTCTTCGTTCCCTTTGCCGATGGCAAGCCGCACGGCAATGACTACGAGACGTTCGCGAACGACTTCGCCGGCACGCCAACGCCGCAGCCGACGACGGCGAAGTATCGTCCCACCGGTCTCGCCGTCGCCCCCGATGGCTCGCTCTACATCTCCGACGACGTGCACGGCCGCATCTGGCATGTCACCTACAAGGGCGACGGAAAATACTCTCTTGAATTCAAGAGACTTTCAGCGTGCGCCCGCCGGGAGATGCTCCTTCAGATAGCGCGTGAGCAGCGAGTAGACGTGCAGCGTCGTCCCCGCCCCCTCGCAGATACAGTGCGAGCGATTGGGGTACGCCATCATCGTGAACGGACGGTCCGCCGCCACGAGCGCGTTGATCAGTCGCTCCGTCCCCTGATAGTGCACGTTGTCATCCCCGGACCCGTGCACCACGAGTAGATCGCCGCGCAGATTCGCCGCGTACGTCAGCGGCGAGCCGCGCTTGTAGCCGTCCGCATTCTCCTGCGGCAGCCCCATGTAGCGCTCCTGGTAGATCGTGTCGTAGAGCCGCTCGTCGGGCACCGGCGCCACCGCCATCCCCACCTTGTAGAGATCCGGCGAGCGGAACATCAGGTTCAGCGTCGTCGATCCGCCGCCGCTCCACCCCCACACACCCACGCGCGTCGAGTCGATGTACGGGAACTGCTTCGCGAGCCCGCGCACGCCGTCCGCCTGATCCGCGCTCGACAGCACGCCGATCGCCCCGTAAATGCTTCGCCGCCACGCGCGCCCGCGCGGCGCCGGCGTGCCGCGATTGTCGATGCTCGCAACGATGTACCCTTGCTGCGTCAGCATCAGGTGCCACAGATAGTCGCCGCCCGGCCACTCGTCGATCACCGTCTGCCCCGCCGGCTCGCCGTACACATTGAACAACACCGGATACTTCTTCGCGGGATCGAAGTTCGGCGGCGTCATCACCCACGCATCGAGCAAGGTCCCGTCGCGCGTGGGCACGCGCACGAATTGCACTTTCCCGCGCGCGAGCGTCGCGAGCTTCGCGCGCAGCTCGGCGTTGTCCGCCAGCGTCCGCACCACCGCATGACTCGGCAACTTCACGATCTCGTACACCGGCGGCGACGTGAACGTCGAGTACGTGTGCAGCTCGAACTGCGCGCCGGGCGCCACCTGATACTGATGCGTCCCAACCTCCCCCGCCGGCGTCACACGCTCGGCGTTCCCCGTTCCATCGAGCCGCGAGCGATAGAGATAGAGCTGCGTCGGCGCATCCGGCGACGCCGTGAAGTAAATCCACCCCGCCGCGCTGTCGACGCCCACCACGAACGGCGCGCCGAACGCAGAGCCGGGATTCTGCAGGTCGAATGCGCCGGTGGTCAGCGCGCGAATCGATGAGCCATCGCGCGACACGCTGTACAGCTTCCGCCACCCATCGCGCTCGCTCACCCACGTGAAGCGCTTCCCCGCGTCGATCCATCGCACATCGTCGACGACATCCACCCAGGTGCTGTCGTGCTCCGTGAGCACCGTGCGCGCGTCGCCCGTGCGCGCGTCGCCGAGCATCACCTTGAGCGTGTGTTGGCGCCGATCGAGCTGCTGCAGCACCACCTCGTCGGAGCTCGCGGCCCAGTCGAGGCGCGCGATGTAGAAGTCGCGCGGCGCACCCGGCACCGCGATCCACTGCGTCGCGCCGCCGCTCGCACTGACCACGCCCACGCGCCCCGAAGAGTTTGTGGTCCCCGCCTTCGGA
>PLMM01000409.1 GCA_003142495.1 Gemmatimonadota bacterium
ATTTGGGGATGTGGTACGAACGCTTCGTGATCATCGTTCCGTCACAGTCGCACGAGTTCGAGCCGTGGCGGTGGGCGCCGTACGCGCCGACGTACATCGACTGGGCGATCCTCGTGGGAAGCTTCGGCTGGTTCTCGATGTGGTTCCTGCTCTTCGTGAAGCAGCTGCCGGTGCTGGCGATCGCGGAGATCAAGGAGATCGTTCCGCCGCGCATGCGACACTCGGCGTCGCGTCTCAATCTCGACGGGCACGGCGAGACGCCGGGCACGCTCGCGGCCAACGAGGTGCTCTGATGCGAGGAATCGTCGGGGTGTTTCCGGAGCTGGACGCCGCCGTCGAGGCGATCGCGGAGCTCAAGAAGCTTCGCGTGGGCGACGTGACGGTCTATTCGCCAACGCCGCGCCACGAGTTCGACGATGTGCTCAAGGCGGGGCCCAGCGCGGTGCGACGCTTCACACTGATCGGCGCGTTGGTTGGTGTGACGTTCGGTTACTGGATTCCGATCTGGATCTCCGACTACTGGCCGCTGGTCGTGGGCGGAAAACCGATCGCGTCGTGGGTACCATACACGATCTTCGGCTTCGAGGTGATGGTGCTGATCGGATCGCTCTCGACGGTGGCAGGATTGTTCCTCAATGCGCGCATCCCGCGCATTACGCAGACGGTCGGCTACGATCCGCGCTTCAGCGATGGAAGCTTCGGCATTTGGGTGGAGTGCAGGCCCGATGAGCAGGAGACGGTGCGTCGCGTGCTCAAGGAGAAGGGAGCGGAAGAGGTGCGCGGTGATCGTTAATCGCGTGATGCGCGTCGCGCTGCTCGCCCCTGCGATCCTTTCGCTCGGCGCGTGTGGCTTCTTCTCGAACATCTTCTCGGACTTCCGCGATCAGCCGCGCATCGAGCCGTGGGAAGCGGAGTACGCCGGGAACGACACGACGCCGTTCCGTCCGGGTGGCTCGGACAGCACGTTTGTCGCGTATTCGGTGCCGATCACGGGGAACACGGTGCCGGGGTACGTGGTGTCGTACAACGGGAGCGTGACCAACGGGCCGGGGGCGATTCCGAATCCCGGGGTGGTCGACTCGATGGCGAACATACCGAACCCGCACCCGACTTCGCGTGCGTCGCTCGACAACGGACGGAAGCATTACCAGATCAATTGCACGGTGTGTCACGGGATAGCAGGGAAGGGCGATGGCGCAGCGGTGCGCTTCGGCGTGCCCGCGCCCAACCTGCTCGGTCCCGCCACCAAGGGACGCACCGACGGCTACCTCTACGGAATGATCCGCAACGGGCGCGGGCTGATGCCGAACTACGTGCGCATCGAGGATGACGATCGCTGGGATGTCGTGAACTACGTTCGCGCGCTTCAGGGGTCGATCGCAGGCGTCGTCGCGGACACGTCCCCCGCGGGCTATCCCGGCGAGAACGGACAGATGGTGCCCGGATACACGCGCACGGCGCCGACGCGCCCCGCGCCGTACCGACCGCAGGACATGGATGACCGCCTGCGCGATCCGGCGACGGCACCGGCGCCCGCACCGCCCTCCACGGCGAGCGTTATCGATTCGCTCAATCGTGCGATCAAGAAGGATCCAACGAGGACAGTACAGTGAGCGCGCACGACACTCACGTCCCGACGCGCGACGAAGTGCTCCGCGCGACCAACCGCCCGCTTCCGCGCGCGCTGTTCGTGGCGGCGCTCACGCTCGCCGCCATCGGCGTGCTCGTGTTCATCATCGGCGCGTTCACGGCGTCCGGGCACGATCGCGTGTGGCAGGCGCTCCACGTCAACTGGATCTTCTTCACGACGATCTCGCAGGCGGCAGTGGTCTTCGTCGCCGTACAGCGCATCACGACGGCGCGCTGGTCGCGTCCGATCGTGCGCTTCCTCGAGGGCTACGTCGCATTCCTGCCGATTGCCTTTGTGTTGCTCATCGTCGATTTCATCGGCGGCAAGCACATCTACCCGTGGATGAGCGAGGCGCTCACCCAGCCCGAGAAGCGCTTCTACCTGCGCCCCGGCTTCATGTTCGGGCGCGATCTGGTGCTCTTCGGCATCATGGTGTGGCTGAGCATCTGGTACGTGTACACGTCGTTGCGCCTCGACGTTGGGCTGATCCCAGAAGCCGGCTCCGCGTGGGCGAAAGGAATTCGCGAGAAGATGCGCGCGAATTTCGGCGGAGAGCGCCGCGAGCTGCACTCGATCCACTCGCGCCAGGGGTATCTCGCGGTGTTCATGTGTCTCGGCTTCGGCTACTTCTTCTCGGTGCTGGGCTGGGATCTCTCGATGACGCTCGACATCCACTATGCGAGCACGCTGTATTCGTGGTGGTGGTTCATGGGCGGATGGCTGGGCGCCCTCATGAGCTGGTCGCTGCTCTGCATGTGGTGGCGCCGCTATCTCAATGCGTACGACCTGATCCCCGAAGTGAAGTTCCACGATCTCGGAAAGCTGTGCTTCGCCTTCACCGCGTTCTGGGGCTACCTCACCTTCGGCCAATACCTCGTGAACTGGTTCGGGAACCTGGGCGCGGAGACGCACTGGCAGCGTCTGCATCTCGTGAAGCCGTGGCTCCCGTTCACGATGGCGATGGTGTTCCTCCTGTTCGTACTTCCGTTCTTCGGTCTCGTGTCGCGAGCCGCGAAAGTCTATCTCCCGACCTTCATCGCCTTCGCGTTCGCCAGCCTGGTCGGCCTCTGGATGCTGCGCTACATCGAGGTCTATCCGCCGATTCACGGCATCGTGGAGAAGGCGCCCTTCGGGATCTGGGAGATCGCGATCACGCTCGGCTTCCTCGGCATCTGGGGCGCCTGCTACGCGGCGTTCATGAACGCGTTCCCGCGCATGCGCGTGACGCTCATGACGAGCGAGTTCCGCGACGAGGTGCAGATCCCGGTGAATCCGAAAACGATGGAGCCGCTCCCGGCGCACGAGTAGCCGCGAAGGGGAAGTGGCGCGCGAATCGGCGCCACTCTCCCTTCGCGCGTCATCGTCGCCTATCTTACGGATCGCGGGGCGTTAGCTCAGTTGGGAGAGCATTCGGTTTGCAACCGAAAGGTCGCGAGTTCGAGCCTCGCACGCTCCATTCTTTCCTCCACGGATCGCAGTTGCTACCACCCCTCTGCGGTGCGATCGAACTAGCCCGCGTGCTGCCGGACTCCGCTCCGGCCTTCGGCGTCGACGCGCCGGCGTACGTCGCGATCCGCGCGGTGATGTATCTCGCCGCGCTCACGATCATCGGATCGTGCGCATTCATCCTGCTCATTGCCACACGCGTCTCGCACCTCTCCGGGAGCTATCTCGAGGTGTCCGCCGTCGTTCCGGCCACGCGGAAGCTCGCGCGGTGGGCGACCGTCGTGCTCGCGTTCGCGATGATCGGGCGCCTCCTCGCGCAGGGCTTCATGATCGGCGAGGGCGAGACGATGATCCTGATGCCGTTGCTCAGCGACACGGTGTGGGGGTGGGGGTGGATCGCGGGTGCAGCGGCGACCGTACTGATTGGCGCCTCGCTGATCATTGGGAGCGGGAAGCGCGCGTCGTGGCACATCACCGCCGTCGGCGCGGTCGCGCTCGCGTTCTCGTTCTCGATCACGGGGCACGCGGCGTCCACGAGCAGCCCGCTCGTGCACGTGATCTTCGACGCAATCCACGTCATGGCGGCCGGCGGCTGGCTCGGCACGCTGCTCGTGGTTGCGACGATCGGGCTGCACACGGTGATGATGCTCCCGATCGAGAAGCGCGCGGCGGCGGCGGTGGAGCTCATCGGCGCCTTCTCGACCTTCGCGATCACGTGTGTCGCGACGCTCGCAGTGACCGGGACGATCGCCGCGTGGTCGCACCTGCCGACGGTCTCCGCGCTCTGGCTGACGACATACGGATTGGCGCTCTTCCGCAAGCTCGTGTTCATCGGGCTCACTGGGCTCGTCGGCGTCTTCAACTGGCAATACATCAAGCCGCGCCTCGCGAACCCGGCGACGATCTCCACGCTCAGAAAGAGCGCGGTGGTGGAGCTCACGATCGGGCTCGTCGTCGTGATCCTCACCGCGATACTCGTGGGCACATCGCCGCCGGACACGGACGACGGGGCAGCTCCCGCCGCGCATTACATTCAACCCTCCGCCTCAACCCTTCACAGCCTTCCTTCATGACCAGCTCTGCCAGCACCACGGCTCCCGTTGCGGGCGATCGCGCTCCCGACTTCACGGCCGACTCCACGAGCGGACAGCCGGTGACGCTGTCGTCGTTCGCGGGAAAGAAGCGCGTGCTGATTGCCTTCTTCCCGCTCGCGTTCACGTCGACGTGCACGACGGAGCTGTGCGACTTCTCCGCCGACTTCGACCAGTTCGTGAGCAAGGACGTGGAGGTGCTGCCGATCAGTGTCGACTCCGTGCCGACGCTCAAGGAGTTCAAGAACAAGCACCAGTTGCGCGTCGAGCTCGTGAGCGACTTCAAGCGCGACATCTCGCGCGCGTACGGCGTGCTCCTCGCCGACAAGTTCTTCTCGGCGCGCGCCTATTTCCTCGTCGATCTGAACGGCACGATCTCCTGGGCGCACGTCGAGTCGAATGCGGGGCTCAAGCGGACGAACGCGGAGATCCTCGAGCAGATCGCCGCCGCCCCGCGCTAACGGCGCGGCTCGCGTGACATGAGCGACCCACTCGCACTGCTCGCGCGCGCCGACAAGTGGTCTCTCTCGGCCACTGACGGACTCGCGTACGCGCCGCCATTCCCGCGCTGGCTCGACTCTCCGGGCTTCTGGGACGAGGCGTCGCTGCATCACTACGCGTTCGCGCCGCTCTTCACCGTGAGCGCGATCGACGGCGACGGACACGAGATCGCCATGCGCCCCGTCGCGAGGCGGTGGACGCCGGCCGAGCTCACCGTCGACTATCGGCTCGCGAACGGGATGATGGCGAGCGAGGTGCGCACCGTGCAGCCCGGCGGCGTCTTCGCATCGGAGTGGCTGGTGCAGGGGCTCCGCCACGCGCCGCTGCATCTCGTCGCGTGGACCGCGCACGATGCGACGGACATCGACCGCTGGTCCGTCGGCTACGATGGCGCCTTTCTCTTTCATACCACCGTGTACGATGAGCGCGGCGAGGCGCTTCCCGTGCGCGCGGAGCTGGCCTGCTACGGCGAGACCGCGAGCTGGGCCGGCTATCTCGCCGCACGGGTGCCGTCGGCGCCGCGCTGGGATCTCACGCCATTCACGGAGAAGTGGGCGGGCGACGGGCTCCCGCGCGAGATACGACTCGAGGGCAACACCGCCGACGCGATGCTCTTCGGCGCCGTGCACCGCGCGCTCGCGGTGACCACGGAGGGTGCCTGGAGCACCTTCGCGATGCGGCTCACGCCGATGCAGCTGCCGCCTCGCGCGGGCGCGCCCGCGGAGGCGCCGCCCATCATCATCGTGCATCCCGCCCACGAGGAGCCGTCGCACGCCGCGACGCTCGGCGGCACGAGCCGACGCCGCTGGGCCGAGCGCTTTGCGCATGCGCCGGAGTTCAGCTGCTCCGATCCGTATCTCGAGCGCTACTACTGGTATCGCTGGTACGGCCTCTGGTCGAACGCGATCGAGCATGACGCGGGCGCGATCGGCGCACCGGCTATCTGCGAGGGGATCGGCGAGCTGCACACGCCCTCGGCGCTCGCCGCCGTGGCGAACGTGCGCGAGCTGCGCTGGCTCGACTCGCCGGAGCTCGCGCGCGGTGTGCTGCGCGGGCTGTTCGCGCACCAGCGCGACGATGGCAGCATGCCGGCGCGCATCTTCGCCGATCATCGCTCGCAGGTCGGCGTGGCGCAGGTGAACTGGGGCGACGCGATGCTCGCACTCGATGCGGTGTGGCCGGACGACGGCTTCATGCGCGAGATGTACGGCCCGCTCTCGCGCTACGCGGACTGGCTGCTGCTCGCGCGCGACGCGGAGTCGTCGGGGATGATCGACATCCTCGCGCCGCGCGAGATCGGCGAGCAGCATTCGTCGCGATTCGAGGGAGTCGATCCGGGCGGCGCGCGCGACGAGCTCACCGCCGGGAAGCGGCTCAAGGGTGTGGACGTCACCACCTACGCGTACTCGCTCACGCGCGCGCTCGAGCGTATGGCGCAGCGCGCAGGGCATCCGCCGGATGCGCGGCGATGGCGCCTCGCGCGCGAGCGCATAGGCGCGGCCCTCCGCTCGCGCATGTGGGACGCGAGCGACGAACTCTTCTCCGATGTCGATCCGGTGAGCGGCGATCGCACGCGCGTGAAGAGTGCGCACGCGTTCTTTCCCTACGCCACCGATCTCATCGTCGCGAGCGATGTGGCGGCGCTCGAGCGGCATCTACTCGATCCGGGAGAGTTCTGGACGCCCTTCCCGGTGCCAGTGACGTCCGTCGACGATCCCTTCTTCAGCGCGTATGGTGAGTGGAAGGGGCAGCGCCAGTCGCGGCCGTGGAACGGGCGCGTGTGGCCCTCAGTGAACAGCGCGATCATGGATGCGTTGGGCGCGACGGCCGCGTCGCACGCGCCGGCGATGCGCGAGGAGGCCGCGTCCTTTCTGCGAAGATTCGTGCGCATGATGTTTCACGACGGCGATCTGCAGCGGCCGAACGCGTTCGAGCACTACAACCCGCTTACCGGGCAGGCCTCGATATATCGCGGACTCGACGACGTGCAGCGCTCGTGGGTGGCCGACCACATCGTGCAGTACGTGATGGGGATTCGCGCGCACGAGGGCGGCGTCACGATCGATCCGTTCCCCTTCGCGCTCGAGCGCGCGGCGCTCACGCGTGTGCATGCGCGCGGCCACACCATCGACGTGCGGATCGCGGGGCGGCGCGTGGTCGCGACCATCGATGGCGTCGCGCGCGAAAGCGTGCTGGGAGCGGCACTGGAGATCCCGGACTAGCCCCGACGGCGCCGTCCGTTCCAGGCAGATGTGACCACAATGACCGTTCGGTCATCTTGTCCGAACAGCGCACTTCCTCTAAGTTGGGGCGTCCAGTCACCGCCGAGGGTCATTGCCGCGCGCACGAAATGCAGCCGAGCAGTCCGCCGCGCCCGCGTCGCTTGCGAGTGCGCATCTCGAGCACGCGATGACGCAGAATCATTTCACGCAGCAGATCCTCGACTCGCTCCCGCTCGGAC
>PLMM01000190.1 GCA_003142495.1 Gemmatimonadota bacterium
CTCACGAGATGCGCGCCGCCCCACATCCACGAGGCACTGGTGGCCGCGCCGAGATCGACGAGGCTGTTGCGCAGCTGCGTCGTCCCCGCCCATGCGAAGTCGGCATCGAAGTGCGTGCGCCACGCGCGCACCTCCCATCGTGCGTCGCCATCCGACCGCCACCGAACTGCGTCGGTACCTGTGTTCCAGCCGAGCGCGTTGACCGACGGCGGCGGCGAAGCTGAGATGCCAGTGTCGCGCTCGAGATCGGAACGGGCGCCTCCCTCGACGTCGGCGGTGAGCTGGTCGGGGGTCGCGGCGAACGAGAGGCGATCGCTGCTGTGAAAGGCGAACGCCTCGAGCTCTCCACCTCGAACGGGCATCGTGAATTTCGCGAATAGATCGCCGAACGCGGCGCCGCCAACGGAGCCGGACGGCGAATCCGACAGCGACGCATCGAGGCTTCGGCGAATGGCCACGAGAAAGGTGCCGTTCCGAATCGGGAGCGGCCCGTCCACCGACTCGCGCAGCGAGCGCGAGCTGAAGCCGCCACGCGTCTCGATTCGCTCGGCATCCGAGGTCGCCGTCGTGAGTCCGATCGCACTCGCCGTCGCGTCACCGAGCGCCGCACTCGGCGCGCCGCGATCGAGTGACACGCTGGAGATCACGTCCGGGTTGAGCGCGGTGAGCGTGCCGATGGCGTGATAGGGGTTGAATACGGGAATGCCGTCGATGGTCACGCCATTCTCGGACGCTCCGCCACCCCGCACGTGCATGGAAGTCGGTGCTTCGTCGCGCGAAGTCGCGAGGCCGCGTGACGAGAGACTTTGCAGCGCATCGGCGTCTGCGAGCGCGGGATCGGTGCGGAGCGAGGTGCCCGAGACGGTGGTCGACTCTAAGTTGTCCAGCCCGAGCGGAATTGCGCGCTGGCGCCTTGCGCTGTCGCGCTGCGCTGCGGCGCGCACATAGAGCTCACTCAGCAGCTGCGGCCGCGGAACGAGGATGATATCGACGACGACGCGGGGAACGGAGGCGACGAGCACGTCGAGCTCGCGCGCGTCGAAGCCGATGCGGCTGACACGCAGGTGATACGTCCCCGCGGCCAGGCCGGGCAATTCGTAGTGGCCGAGCGAGTCGGTGACGATACGAAGCGACGAGTCAGCTGTCGCGGGAAGCATGACCTCGACCAACGCCGACACGACTGGAGCCGACGTCGAATCCGCGGAGCGCACGACGCCACTCAGCGACGAGCCGCCCGATGCGTGCACGATGGCGAGGAGCAGCGCGAGAGTCACGCACTAATGTACCCGGCCGCGAGATTTCGGTACAACGGCAGCGGCATTGGGGATTGTTTGTTACCACGGCGAAGAGGAGTCGCAGCATCGTCGCCACCTTAACCGATTGTTAGAATTCCGGTGCCGGCGTCGTACTGTGCCGAATATGAAGTGAGGTTGGAGGTGGGTTGACCGCCCGCCCACGTGCCTGAGTCGGCAAATCGGGCGCCGTGGACGGGGCACGTGAAGCCGTTGCCATTCGAGTTGACCGTGCCCCCCGCGTGGGGGCAGATCCGCGAGACCACATCGAACGTGTCGCTCCCCGTGCGTACGACTGCCAGTGGATTGTTCCCCGACGTGACGTAGGCGACGCCGCCGACGTTCGCCAACGCAGGATAATCGGAGACAGTGAGCGTCAAACTCACGCTTCCCGGCGACGTCGGGCCGCCGCTCACACAACCGGCAAGCAGGATCGCGACCGTCGCGAGCGATCCGTGGATCACGAACTGCCGGCGCGATACGCACGGTAGTGAAGGGACTGGTGTCGGGGCGGTGCTCTCGTTGTGCGACATGCGGTTCTCCGGCTTCATGTAGTCAATTGAATGACGGCGGCGGTCCACGCCGCGCCGTCCTCGTCTTCCTTGAACATCTTGTCGAGATCCACGACGAGCTCGGAGCCCTGTCGCTGAATCGCGAGCCGATCCATTCCGCGAGTGGCGCGACCCTCGATGAACACGCCATCCGGGCGGTATTTCGAGTGATGCTTGGGACACTGAAAGCGATGATCGGCGTCGTCCCAGCGAAGCGCGGTGTTCTGGTGCGGGCAGGACAGGTTGAACGCGTACGCTGCATTTTGCCAGCGCACGAGGATGACCTGATTGTCCTTGTCGATTTGCACTCCGTCCGCCGCCGGAATCGGGTACTTCACCGTTTGATCGGCGCGACGGCGGCCGGCGATCATGCGTAGCGGCGCCGCCATCGCGGCGCTGTCGGTCGCGCCCACGGCAATCAGCGCGCCCGCGACCGCAAGCAGCGAATCGCGGAGAAAGGCGCGTCGGCTCGCAGGGAGTGGGCAATAGGAACAATCGTCGTGCGTTGCATCATCGTTGGACATTCGGTGCTCACTGCTTCAGGTGGCATTCGTCAGGACGACGCCGGCAATGAGCGTCGCGGACCAGAGGAACAAGCTCGCCCAGGATATCGTGCGCATGCGCCCCCACAGCCGGTGCTGCGCAGCGTCCGCGCGCGTGCCGGCGCGTCGCAGCGCCTGCTCGGTCTTGGTGAGCAGGCCTCCGTTCACGACGAGCAGCATCACGAGCGCCATCTTGATCCAGAACGTTGGAGCGGTCGCAAACGTTTTCACATCCGAGAGCGCGAGGAGAACGCCACTCGAAAAGAGGACGGCGATGGCGATGAGCACCGGCCTGTGCACATCGTGCAGCTCACCGAGCTGCCGAGCGCGCTCGCCGACATCGGCGCGCAGCGCACGCAGCGTGCTTCGATCGGCGGCAATCGCGAAACCCCCGCCAACGAAGAGCGCGAATAGATGCGCGCCGGTGATCGACGTGGAGATCACCTTGGAATTGCTGAAGGCGGATTGCCATGGCGCGGTCAAATGTTCCAGCTCTTTGAGCGATGGCAGCAGCATCGTCAATTTCTCCAGAGCCACATCATCCCCGTGCCGATCGCGCTGAGGGCGATCGAGCTGATGGCGATCGTGCGATGCGTGCGCGCATTCGCCAATGAGTGTTTGGCTTTGCTCCCCGACATCGCCGTCAACAGCACGCCGGCATCGGACGCGAGCATCAGCACCGAGTGGATTTCGCGGCGTGTGCGCCCCTTTGGATCCTTCCTGGCGTCCCAGAGATTCCACGCACCCGTGATCGTGTTCGTCGCGAACACGATTCCCACGGCATCCGCGAGAAGACTGTGCGCCGATTTGAGACCGCGCGGGCGAGTCGTGCTGTTCAGCAGCTTTTGCCCGACGAAGTATTCGCCGATGAACAGCGGGAGCATCGCGTACGCGCCGATCTGATGGATCGTGAGGCGAGTATGGTAGGCGTCGCTGTATTCGATCGCGCGGGGGCGCTGCGACC
>PLMM01000195.1 GCA_003142495.1 Gemmatimonadota bacterium
TCGCAATGGTTCGCCGGTCGGCGTTAGCTAAGCACTTGCTTCGTTAGCTCGTGGGAGGTTGTCGGGTGTACCCGGCGGCCTCCCACGCGCTTTCGCCCCCCATGCGAGACTATCAGGTGTTCGGCGGCGCCCTGCGCTCCGACATCGAATTCCCCGAGCTTCGAGTCATCGAGAGCGGCGCGCCAAGCTGGACGCTCCGCTCCGCCGCGCTCGTTCCCGACATGACCGCCGCCACGCTCTTAGGCGAAGCCGAAGTCATTCCGGGATGCCAGGTCCGCCTCTTTCGCCACGACGCCGGCTTTCGTTTCGTCTTCGACGACACGGGGAGTTTCGACATCACCAACGGCGGAACCGAGATCGCCTGGAGCAAAGGTCTGAACTTCGAAGATACGTGGGTGCGCGCCGACGTCACGGGGCGCGTGCTCGCCGTCGCGATGCACGCGTCGGGGCATCTCTGCCTGCACGGGAGCGCAGTTGCCACCGGCGCCGGCGCGATCGCCTTCCTTGCCCCCAAGTTTCACGGCAAGTCGACGCTCGCCCTCGCGCTCGCCCGCGCCGGAGCCAAGCTGCTCACCGACGACGTGCTCCCCGTGAACCCGCGCACTCCCGTCCAGGCCGTTCCTGGTGTACATCAAGTGAAGCTCTGGCAGGACTCGGCCATACACTTCGGTGTCGACGCCGATCGCCCCGCACCACGCCCCGGCAACAAGCATCTGCTCCACGACTTCGACGACAGCATGCTCTCGAACGACCGCGCACCGCTCGCCGCCATCTATCTCCTCTCGCCGGTCATCGTCGAGGAGGGGGCAGTCGCGCCTACTATTTCCCGCACGCGGATGCACGCGGTGTCGTCGGCGCTCGCGCTCGTGCGCCACTCGATCATGGGGAGCATGCTGAGCGGCTCCGAGGCGCAACTCGTGTTCGAACGCGCGACGACGATCGCCGAGGCGGTGCCGGTCTATCAGCTCACGGTCGCCGCGGGGATGGAGCGCATCGGCGACACGGTCGACCAGCTGCTCGCCTGGCACGGCGGCGCGGCGGCGACCGGGGCGCACGCGTGAGCGGGCTCGCGGCACGCGACGATGCTGCAGCACTCCCGGCGTTGAACGAATCGCGATCCACGCCGACAAGCGGGAAGAATCTCGCGGTGGTGCTCGACGGCATCTCGAAATCGTTCCCCGTGCGCCGCACGTGGGGCGAGATGCTGCGTCATCCGGGGCTGCGCCCGCGCGCGCCCGTGCTGCAGAACGTCAGCCTCGCCGTCGAGCAGGGCGAGTTTTTCGGCCTCCTCGGCCCCAACGGCGCGGGGAAGACGACGCTCTTCAAGATGCTCGCGACGCTCGTGCTGCCGGACGAGGGCACCGCGACAGTGGGTGGCTATGATGTCGTCGCCGAGTCGTCGAAGGTGCGATCGGTGCTCGCGCCGGTGATCGCGGATGAGCGTTCGTTGTACTGGCGGCTTACGGCGTTCCAGAATCTCGAGCTCTTCGCGAAGCTGCAGGGGATGCGCGGCGCGGCGATCAAGGCGCGCGTGAAGGAGGTGCTCGAGGTCGTGGGGCTGAGCGATACGAAGGAGAAGATCGTCGCCGCATTTTCGTCGGGGATGAAGCAGCGTTTGCTGATCGCGCGCGCGCTCGTGGCGTCGCCGCGCGTGCTGCTGCTCGACGAGCCGACTCGATCCCTCGACCCGATCTCGGCGCGCGGCTTCCGCACCTTCCTGCGCGATGAGATCTCGGGGCGGCAGGGGTGCACGGTGCTCCTCGCGACGCACAGCGCGGACGAGGTGCTCGAGCTGTGCAATCGCGTGGCGGTGCTCGATCGCGGGCGACTCCTCGCTACGGGCACCACCACGTCGCTCGCGCGCGACCTCGGCGAGGAGCGCTACGCGCTGTTCACGCGCGATGCGAGTCATCCGGCGCTCGCAGCGATGGTGCAGCGCGGCGTGGTCGGTGCGCTCAACGTGCGCGGCGACGAGGATGGATGGACGCGCGTCGACATGGAAGTGATAGGCGGGATGGAGCGCGCGGCGCAGATCGTCGCGACGCTGGTGGAGCAGGGAGTGGTCGTCGCGCGCTTCGAGAAGGTGCCGCTGCCGCTGGCCGATCTCATCGATCGCATCGTGCGCCGCGGCGCGGAGGAGAAGTCGAATGCGTGAGGCACTCGCACTGGTGCAGGCGAGCTGGCGCACACAGCGCAGTTACCGCATTTCCATGGTGTTGTCGGTCCTGTCGCTCGGCGTCACCGTGCTGCCGGTCTACTTCGTGTCGAAGGCGCTGCAGCCGTACGCGGCCGAATCGATCGCCAATCAGGCGTCCAACTATTTCGGCTTTCTCGTGATCGGTTTCATCGCGCTCATCTTCGTCAGCACTACGGTGAGCTCGATCCCGGACGCGATCGGCGGTGGCATCGGAACGGGAACGCTCGAAGCACTGCTCTCGACTCGCGCATCGATTCCGTCGCTGCTTGCGGGAATGGTCGGCTACAGCTTCGTTTGGAGCTCGGTCAAAGCGCTGCTCTTTCTCGCGCTCGCGATGCTGCTCGGTCTGCATCTGTCGCTGGCGGCATCGCTGAGCGGTATTTTCATTATCGTGCTGATCGTGCTCGCACATATCCCGTTCGCGCTCATGGCCGCGTCGCTCGTTCTCGCGTTCCGCACCACGGGGCAAATTCCCAGCATCGTCATGATCGCGTCCGGTCTGCTCGGCGGTGTATACTGGTCGATGTCGGCGAAGATCATCCCGCCGTGGGTGCACGCGCTGGGGAATTACGTTCCGCTCGCGCCGGGGCTTCGTGCGCTCCGGCAAACGCTGCTCAATGGCGCCTCGCTGTCCACGGTCGCTCCGGATCTCATGTTGCTGCTCGGATTCATCGTGCTGCTGAACGCGATCGGCTTCCTCATGTTCGTCGAGGCGCTGCGTTACGCGCGGCGCACCGGTACGCTCGCGCAGTATTGATGAACGCGTAATGAGTCTCGCCTCGCTCTCCAACGAAGCGCAGCTGCTTCTGCTCACCGCGGGCGGCGAGAAGAACGACGCGGCGATCCGCGCGTTGCTCGCGAAGCCGCTCGACTGGGCGAAGCTGAGCTGGCTCGCCGAGCAGGAGCGGGCGACGCCGGTGCTCTGGCGCAGACTGAGCGCGATCGCCCCGCTCCCGGAAGCGGCGCAGGTGCTGCATCGCATGGCGATGGTGAGCGAGTTCCGCATGTTGCACCTCGAGACGCGACTGCTCTCCACGCTCGACACGCTCGCCGCCGCGAACACCGAGGTGGTGTTGCTCAAGGGCGCGGCGCTCGCGCTCACGGTGTACGGCTCGTTCGTGGCGCGGCCGATGTCGGATGTGGATCTGCTCGTGCCGCGCGACGACGCACTGCGTGCGCGCGATGCGCTGCTCGCTGCGGGGTGGACATCGGGCCCGGGGCAGCAGTCGGAGTTCTACGAGGGCCATCATCATCTGGCGCCGTTGATCGACGGGCTCGGAACAGGCACGAGCCTCGAGCTGCACACATCGCTCTTCTTCGAGGGGCATCCGTTCGCGTTCACGAGCGATGACATTCGCGCGCGCGCGGAGCGAGTGACGGTGCACGGCAGAGCGGTGCTGGTGCCGAGCGTGCACGATCAGCTGCTGCATTTGTGTTTGCACTTCGCGTGGTCGCACATGATGGCGACGGGATCGTGGCGTGCCTTTCGTGATCTCGACGCGCTGCTCAAGACGGAGCGCGTGGAGTGGAAGGGATTCACGAAGCTCGCGAAGGAATCGCGTGGCGGGAGCGCGTGCTACTGGACCTTTCGTTTGGCGCGCACGCTCGCAGGGATCACGGTGCCGGCGTGGGTGGAGCGCGCGCTTGCGCCGCCGGATCCGGAGTTCGCGCTGAGGCGGCTGGAGCAGCACTTCACGTATGATCTGCTGCCGACGGAGAACATCTCACCGTCGCTCTGGCTGACGTACACGATGTGGCGCGCTGGGCTGAGGCCGAAGTGGAGCGGACATGGGCAGGTGCGCCCGTGGGATCGCGCGGACCAGCTGCTGCAGACGGAGCGGCCGGCGCGGGTGAAGCGGCTGATGCTGCACATTCGGAATGCGAAGAGCTGGTCGAGGTACGCGCGGCTGGTGTTGCTCGGGCCGTGATTCGCCACTTCGCCGCTCCTTGACACCGCCCCGAAATCGCCTACATTTCTCAGGCTAACCCACGCCGGGATAGCACTTTGGGCTCGTAGGTCAGCCCTAACCCGGCGGAAGGCTAGAAAAGGCTGAAAAAAATAACGTCGCCTCCCGTCACCATTTGGCACCACCATTTGGCACTACGGGGAACGCGATGCGCCCTTGGGTCCCCGTTCGCGCAACAGTGGCGATCACACCCGGCGGCAGCGGATGGATACCGGTCCCGGCATACGGGACGCCCGGTCCACCCGCGTTTTTGTTGGCGTTTTTCGCTTCTCCCAAGTATTCAACGCGAGCAGTCGCGACAGCTGAGAGATATGGCACGCACAACCCCGATCGATCGCTACCGGAACATCGGCATCATGGCTCACATCGATGCCGGCAAGACCACCACCACCGAGCGCATTCTCTATTACACGGGGAAGAGCCACAAAATCGGTGAAGTCCACGATGGCGCAGCCACCATGGACTGGATGGAGCAGGA
>PLMM01000100.1 GCA_003142495.1 Gemmatimonadota bacterium
CCACTCGCGCCACAAAGTCTCCACCGCGGCCGAGCGTGCGCGCGTGGCGCGGACTATCATCTCGGTGGCGGAGCAGCTGCTCGAGCGCCGCGTGCGCAACGCACTCGACGTAGGCTGCGGCGAAGGGCTCTGGCGCGCGGCGCTGCTGTCGGCTCGTCCATCTCTGCGCTATGCGGGCATCGATCCGAGCGCGTACGCCGTTCGGCGCTTCGGCGCTCGCCGCAACATCCGTCAGGGCGACATCACATCGCTCGCCGCACTGCGTATCCGCGGCCCCTTCGACGTGATCATCTGCAACGACGTCCTCCACTACGTCGCGACGCCCGAGCTCCGCACTGGAATGCGCGCGGTGGCGGACCGGCTTCGCGGCGTCGCCTACCTCGGGCTCTTCACGAGCGCCGATGACATCGAGGGCGACATGAAGACGTGGCTGCGCCGCCCGCCGTCGTTCTATCGAGATGAGTTCGCGCGCGCGGGACTTCGATCCGTCGGAATGCACTGCTGGATCCCCGCGCCGCTCGCGGAGAGTCGCGCGGCGCTCGAGCTCAGCGACGCTTGAAGCGAACGCCGCACGGAGCCAGCAAGTGCGCGGGCTCCGGCGCGAATGGAAAGAGATTGTGCGCGCGCACCGCGTGCCGCTTCACGAGATCACATCGCCCGCGCTCCGCACCGATCTCGGCTATCCGCATCTGGATGCGGTAGCTCCCCGGATCCACGATCGATGCGCGATCGTACGCGCCGACGGTCGTCGCCGACGAGAACATCGCCATCGACGCGAGCTGCGTCGCCGAGCGGAGTGAGAGCAGCATCGCCACGATGATCGATCCGCCCACGATCGCGAGCCCACGCGCCGTGGCGGTCGATAGAGGAATCGACACTCGCACCGCGGCCCGCGTCGCGAGCGCGCCGAGCAGCCCCCACACGAAGAGCGTCGGCGTCGCGAGCAAGAGCGACGCGTCGAAGCATCCGACCACGAACGTCGCCGCCAGCGTCGCCACTAGCGCGAGCGGCGTGAGGAACTCCTCGAGGTCGAGCGAGTTGCGCATGGCGCCGAACGCCAGCACCGCCAGTCCCGTCAGCGCCAGCACGAACGCCAGCGTCGCCGGAATTCCCCGCTCCGCGATCATCGCGACCCAGTCACTGCTCGGCCATGGATTCGCCGTCATCCCGTCGTCGCGATCGATCGACGGATCGCCCTTCGCCGCGACCCTCGGATACGCGACCGCCCAGTTCCCCGGCCCCACGCCGAGCAGCGGATGCTCGGCCGCGAGCTTGAGCGAGGTACCATATTGTACGAGCCGCCCGCGCCCGCTCCCCTCTCGATAGTTCACGACGCCTGTCACGGTGTCGAGATACGGCGAATCGCTCTTCCAGTTGAGCGCGTTCGGAACGAGAATCGCGGCGGCCGCGCCGACCGCAGCGAAGGTGGCCGCGAGCGGCAGCCGGCGCGCGATACGCGGATCGTGGAAGCGTCGCTGCGCGAGCCAGACGCCGATCGCGAGCACGGCGGCGCCAGCGATGACGGCGAGCATTGCGGCGCGGCTGCGCGAGAGCACGAGCGCCGCGGCGAGAATCGCGACGCCTAAGCTCGAGAGCAGGATCGAGCGCGCGCGCGGCGCGAGCACGAGTAGGAGAAGGAGCACCGGCGCGCCGATCGCCGCGAGATGCGCAACGAAATTCCGGTTCCCGAACGTGCCGCCGGGCGAGCGGTTGAGGCTGAAGAAGTCGCTCGTGACGCCGTACGTCTGCAGCAGCGACGTGATGCAGCCGAGGACGATCGCGGAGGACAGCGCCGCCAGCAGCTGCCATCGCCACCCCGCAGCGGCGGTGGCGCGCGCGGCGCGAAAGAGCACGAGCCCCGAGAAGGTGATGCCGAGCGCGCGTGCCGCCGCCCAATGGTTGTCGGCGAGCACGGCCGAGACGAGGCCGAGGAGGAGATAGACAGCGAGCAGCGTGTCGACGCGCGTGAGCTCGAGGCGGCGCGCGCCCTGCACGCACGCGATGATCGCGGCGAGCGCCGTCAGGTGAAGGGCGAGCTCCTTGGGGACGAAATACCGATCGAGCTCGAATAACTTATAGCTTGCGGCCGCCAGCACGATCGCAACCGCGCCGGCCTGCAGCACCCGTAATGCCCCTCTGCCGGCGGTGGTTTCAGGCATGGCACAAGATAAGCGCGCGACCGCTCTGGAAAATCATTCTGCGGCCCTCTAGCCTACGCTCATGACACCCTGGGTCAAACGACTGCTCATAGCGAACGTGGGGATATTCCTGCTGCAGCTGGCATTTCCGGAGCTAACAGGGATGCTCGCGCTGGTGCCTGCGCGCGTGCTCTCGACTCCGTGGTCGCCTCTCACGTACATGTTCATTCATGGAGGATTCTGGCACATCCTCTTCAACATGATCGTGCTCTACTTCTTCGGCCCTCGCGTCGAGGAGCGGTTGGGGAGCAATCGGTTCATCGCGCTTTACCTCATCGCGGGATTCACCGGAGCGCTCTTCTCGGCATTCACGCCGTACGTCGCCATCCTCGGCGCCTCCGGCGCAGTGCTCGGCGTCGAGCTCGCGTATGCGCGCTACTGGCCGCTCGATCGCGTCTACATCTACGGCGTGCTGCCGATCCAGATGCGATGGCTCATCGTGCTCACGGTCGTCATGTCGATCGCCGGCCTCGGCGGGTTCGAGCCGGGCATCGCGCACTACGCGCACCTGGGCGGACTCCTCGGTGCCGCGATCTTCCTCTACGTGATCGAGCACACCCGCGCGCGTCCCGCGAAGTCGGGCGTGGTTCGCGCGGAGGTGCGCCAGCCGCCTGCGCCGCGCGGCGACGACATGAAGCGCTGGGCCACGATCCCGCGCGGCGAGCTCCACGAGATCAATCGCCACGAGGTCGACCGGCTGCTCGACAAGATCAGCCTCAAGGGGATCAACAGCCTCACGCCGTCGGAGCGCGCGGCGCTGGACAGGTTCAGCAAGCAAAAGAGCTAAGCTGTCGATAGCTGTGACGTTTTGTAGCCGCGGAACTCGTATCGGACCCTGTGCGCCTGGTGGCAGCTAGCGCCCCGCCATTCGCTTCATGTCGACGAGGATCGCGTTCGCGCTGATCGGCCTTCCGAGAAATTCGGTGATGACATCGGCGGACGAGCGCGATAGTCCGAATTTGTAGATGTGCTCCGTCATGTACGCGTACCATGTCGGATCGCCCGTCGTGAAGTCGCCGTGCTGCTCCTTCACGCGCGCGCGGATGTCCGCGATGATGATCGAGCCGATCGCGTAGTTCGCCATGTATCCCGGCGAGTCGATCAGCTGCCCGCGCATCGCCCACCACGAGAACTCGGGGTGCGGCGTGATGTGCAGGTAATGGCTCGTGAGATCGGCCCACACCTTGTTCGGATCCGCGCTCGGGTCGCGATGCATGCGCACCTCGAAGAGCGACCACGCGATGTCCATCACGATCCCCGAATATCTCGCGCGCAGCCCGAGTGCCGTAGACACCGAGTCGCCGAGATAGTGCATCTGCCACCGTGGCTCGTAACACTCGAGCGCGGCAACGTCGCCGAGCCCCTCGGTGAGCGCGTCGTTGTCGGGCCAGTTGAGAAAGGCCGGACGCTGATGGATCGCCGAGATGTGTACCGCGTGCCCCGTCTCGTGCAGCAGCTCCTCGAGGTTGTCGAGCCCGCCCACGCGGTACGTCGCGAACACCCACGGCTCCCCCGGCACCCACGCATCATTCACGAGATGCGGCCGACCACCGAAGTCCGTGAACGCCACCGGCGTCTTGCCGACCCTCGGCGTGAGATCGTAGTGCACGTGCAGCGCGGCGAGGTTCGCTCCGAGATCGCGGAAGTAGTGCGCGTTGAGCGTGCCGAGGTCATCCAACGGGATGCGCGCGCTCAGCGCACGGCTCGCGGCGCCACCTTGATAGTGGTAGTCCCACGGCTCGATCATCTCCGGCGGCGTGCTCACGCGCCACGCCTCGAGCACGGACACCAGCCACTTCTCCATCTCCGCGGGATCGATGCGCAGCACACGCGCCTCGGCGTCCACCGGCGACCCTTTCGCGCGCCAACGCGCCGCGCTCAACTTCACGAATTGCCGGTACGGGCTTCCCTCGCTGTCGTCGCCGTTCATGCTGCGCCAGATCGTGTCGATGGCCGCGAAGAGGCGATGCCGCTGCTCGCGATCGTCCATCTGCGCGAGCATCCCGATCGCGGTGAGGCGATCGAGTGTTTTTCCTTCGAACTGCACACGCTGCACCGCTCGTGTGTAGCACTCGTACATACGGCGCTCGAGTCGCTCGTACGCCGAGTCGCCGTGCGCGAGGGCCACAGCATCGTAGTTGCAATCGGGAGCCGCACGTGCTGCCGCGTCGCCGGATTCCGTGTCGTCCGCGTCCGACGCGAGTCCGCCCGCGAGCGACGCGCGCATTGCGCCGAGCGCATGCTGGTCCTCGGGCGCGAGACGCGCCGAGTCGATATGCGCGAGCGCCGTCGCGAGCGGCGCGCGCATCGAGGCGTAGCGCCGCTGCAGCTCCGCGAGCGACGTACCGTCGGTATCCGCGCTCGCGCCGCGCGCACTCGTCACGCCGATTCGATCCTTCACCAAATGCAGCGCCTGAAACATCGACTCGGCCGGCGCGAGCGCCATTGGAGCCCACGTTGGCGCGCTCGACGTACCGTGATGGCACGCCGCGAGCACGGCGAAAATCGGAAGGGCGACGCTTCTTCGAATCGATCGGCGATCCATGACACATCCGGCGAAAGAAGCTGCACACGAGCGAGCCGCAAACATGCCCGCGCGCCGCACACTTCGCCACCGCGCCATTTCCTGCTATGCTGCGTTCATGACCGAGCGACTCTACTACACCGATGCCTATCTCCGCGCCTTCGACGCACGCGTCGTCGATCGCGCCGCCGACGATCACGCCCTCTACCTCGATCGCACCGCGTTCTATCCCACCTCCGGCGGCCAGCTCTTCGATACCGGCACGCTCGCCGGAATCGCGGTCATCGATGTCGTCGACGAGGGTGAGCGGATCGCGCACGTGCTCGCCGCCCCCGCACCGCGCGACCTCCAGGTAGTGAGCGGCATCGTCGACTGGAGCCGCCGCTTCGATCACATGCAGCAACACACCGGCCAGCATCTCCTCTCCGCCATCTTCGCCGATCGCTTCAAGTTGAACACGGTGAGCGTTCACTTCGGCGCCGAATCGTCTACCCTCGATCTCGACGAGGAATTCGTTTCGCCGAAGACGCTGCTCGCCGCGGAGGATCTCGTAAATCTCGCGATCGCCGAGCCGCGCGAGGTGTCCGTCTACTTCGAGAGCGCCGCCACCGCCACCGGACTGCGCAAGGCCGCGCCACGCGAGGGCGAGCTGCGCATCGTCGACATCGCGTCGCTCGACAAGAGCGCGTGCGGCGGCACCCACGTGCGCACCACCGCCGAGATCGGAACGCTCCTCATTCGCGGCACCGAGAAAGTCCGCAAGACTACGCGAGTCGAGTTCGTGTGCGGCCTTCGCGCCGTCCGCGCAGCGCGCGCCGATCACGAGCTCATCACCGCGCTCGCGCAGTCGCTCGCGGTGGCGCCCGCAGAGCTCGTCGCGAAAACGATGGCGCAGGGCGACGATCTTCGCACCGCGCAATCCGCGCGCAAGGAAGCCTCCACCGCGCTCGATGCCTACCGCGCCCGCGAGCGCTTCGACGCCTCCGTCCCCGACGCCTCCGGCCGCCGCCGCGTCGTCGAGCGCCGCCCCGGCGGCACTCCCGACGCCCTCAACGAGCTCCGCTCCCTCGCGCACGCACTCGTCGCGCTCGGCGACGCCCTTTTCATTGGCACCCTCGCATCACCGCCAACTATCGTGTTGGCATCGAGCGAGGGCGGCATCGACGCCGGCGTCGTGCTCAAGAAGGTGCTCACCGACCACGGCGGTCGCGGCGGCGGCAATGCCCGCATTGCGCAGGGTACCGTCCCCTCCACCGAAGCCCTCGACGCCGCAATCTCCGCCCTCGCCTAGCAGGCCAGCCACCCGGCCAACTGGCGCGACGCCCCGCACCGGTTCATTTTCGACGGGACCTCCCCCCCCACACAGGATCCACCTCGCATGCACGTGCCAGCCGCTCGCATCGTGTCCGGCCTCGCCGCCGCCGCTCTCCTCATCGCCGCCACGCCGGCAACGCAGCCCACTCTGCTCGGCTTCACTGACAGCTCGAGCAAAACCGAGCGCGAGTGGGAGGAGAAGTTCAAGGCGATTCCACAGCCCGCGAACATGCGCGCAGCGATGCAGCGGCTCACGGCGCGCCCGCACCACGTCGGCTCGCCGTACGACAAGGAAAACGCCGAGTGGATCCTCGCACAGTTCAAGAGCTACGGCCTCGACGCGCACATCGAGACCTTCGACGTGCTCTTCCCCACCCCGCTCGAGCGCGCCGTCGAGCTCGTGTCACCCACACGCTTCGTCGCCAAGCTCCAGGAGCCCGCGCTCGCGCAGGATCCAACATCGAACCAGAAGGCCGAGGCGCTGCCGACGTACAACGCCTACTCGATCGACGGCGACGTCACCGCGCCGCTCGTCTACGTCAACTACGGAATCCCCGCCGACTACGACGAGCTCACGCGTCACAACATCTCGGTGAAGGGTGCGATCGTGATCGCGCGCTACGGCGGCTCGTGGCGCGGCATCAAGCCGAAGGTCGCGGCCGAGCACGGCGCGGTGGGCTGCCTCATCTACTCCGATCCGCGCGATGACGGCTACGCGGGCGGCACCGTGTTCCCCAACGGCCCGATGCGTCCCGCCGACGGCGTGCAACGCGGCAGCGTCGAAGACATGCCGATGTACCCGGGCGATCCGCTCACGCCGGGTGTCGGCGCGACGAAGGATGCGAAGCGCCTCCCGATCTCCGAAGCGAAGACGATCACGAAAATTCCGGTGCTCCCGATCTCCTACGGCGACGCGCAGCCGCTCCTCTCCGCGCTCGGTGGTCCGCTCGTCCCCAACGATTGGAAGGGTGGTCTTCCGATCACCTATCGCTTCGGCGCGGGCCCGGCGAAGGTCCATCTCAAGATCAAGTCGACGTGGACGCTCAAGCCGCTCTATGATGTGATTGCGACAATTCCCGGCAGCACCGAGCCCGATCAATGGGTGATTCGCGGCAATCACCACGACGCCTGGGTGAACGGCGCCGAAGATCCGATCGCCGGTCTCGTTCCCGAGCTCGAAGAGGCGCGCGCGCTCGGTATGCTGCTCAAGCAGGGGTGGCATCCGAAGCGCACGCTCATCTACGCCGCGTGGGACGGCGAAGAGCCGGGGCTGCTCGGCTCCACCGAATGGGCCGAGGCGCACACCGATGAGCTACGCACGAAGGGCGTCGCCTATCTCAACACCGACACCAACGACCGCGGCTACCTCAGCATGGAAGGCTCGCACATCCTCGAGAAGTTCATCAACGGCGTCGCACGCGACATCGACGATCCGGAGACACATCTCTCGGTGTGGAAGCGCCTGCAGGCCGCGATCATCCAGAACGGAGGCCCGGACGAGAAGAAGGACGCGCGCAATCGCGCCGACCTTCGCATCGGCGCGCTCGGCTCCGGCTCCGACTTCACGCCATTCCTCCAGCACCTCGGCGTTCCGTCGCTCAACCTCGGCTTCGCCGGCGAGGATGACGCCGGGATCTACCACTCGATCTACGACGACTTCTACTACTACACGCACTTCAGCGACACGTCCTTCGTGTACGGCCGTGCGCTCGCACAGACTCTCGGCACCGCCTCGATGCGCCTCGCCGATGCCGACGTTCTTCCGTACGACTACACGAATCTCGCCGAGACGGTGCACGGCTACATCGACGAGCTTCAGAAGCTCGCGACGGGCGCGGCCGATGCGGCCCGCGAGCGCAATCTCGAGATCGAGGAGGGGAGCTTCGCGGCGACCAACGATCCGCACTCGCCCACGATCGCTCCGCCCGCGTTGACCGTGCCACCGCACATCTCCTTCGCTGCGCTCGAGAACGCGGCCGACTCGCTGACGAAGGCGGCCGAGCACTACAGCAAGGCATACGACAAGGCGATGTCGAACGGCGATTCGTCGCGCGCGAAGTCGTCGCTCGCGGCGGTCGATGCGATTCTCGAGCACAGCGAGCACGTGCTCACGGACCCCAAGGGGCTCCCGATGCGCCCGTGGTTCCAGCATCTGCTCTACGCACCCGGCTTCTACACGGGCTACGGCGTGAAGACCGTCCCAGAAGTGCGCGAGGCGATCGAGCAGAAGAAATATGGCGACGTCGACGCGGCGATCACTCGCGTTGCTGGCGTCGTGAACGCGGAGGCGGCGCTAGTGGAGTCTGCCGCCACCGCGCTCGGCAAGGGTCAGTGAGCCAGCGAGTTATCATTTGACGATGGAAGATTCACCGATCGAACCGGGAAATCTGCCGCCACCTGGCGAGCTCCTCGATGGGGAGCTCGACATGGTGACGCGCGGACAGGGCGAGCCCGAGCTCGCGCCGATGATGCTCGCGACCACCTCTCCGCTGCGAGTCGCATTTCAGGGAGAGGCGGGCGCGTTCAGTGAAGAGGCGATAGTCCAGCTCTGGGGCGCCGAGGCCGAGCCCGTGCCGATGCGCACCTTCGCCGATGTCATGGACGCCGCGGAAACCGGCTCCGTCGAATACGGACTGCTCCCGATAGAGAGTACGCTGATGGGCGGCGTCGACAGCGCGTACGATCTGCTGGCGATGCACGAGCGACTGTTGATCACGGCGGAAACGGTCGTGGCGATTCGCCTGTGCGTGCTCGGACTCCCCGGTGCGAGGCTGGCCGATGTCACGCAGCTGCACAGTCATCCGCTCATGCTCGCGCAGTGCGCGCACTTTCTCGAGCGCTACAAGCACATCACCCCCGTGCCCGCGTGGGACACCGCCGGCGCCGCGCGCGCGGTGATGCAGACGGGCGATCCGACGCGCGCTGCAGCGGGCAGCGCACGGGCCGCGGATCGTTTCGGGCTCGAGCTGCTCGCCGAGGGAATCGAGGATCGCGCCGATACGCAGATGCGCTTCCTCGCCGTCGCGCGCGACGCGGTGCCGCTCGCCAAGGGAAGTCCGGTGCGAAGCACGGCGCTCTGCACCGTTCGCGATGTTGCGGGCGGGCTGATCGCGGTGCTGCAGCCGCTCGCCAAGGGTGGCTTCAACGTGTCGCACTTCGTCGCCCGCCCTACGCGCGAGCCGTGGCGCTACATGTACTACATCGAGTTCGAGCACGATGCCGCCGATCCCGAGGCGGAGCGCGCGCTCGAGGCCGTGCGCAAGGCGAGCCTCACGTACCGGCTGCTCGGCACCTTTCCGCGGTGGATGTTGGGCGCGACGCCGCCCAACGAGGACCCGCTCATCTCGTGAGCACGCCCTCAGCCACGCAGCTCACCGCTCGCCCCGCGTGGCTGGCGCTCGTCGCACACTACGATGCCATCCGCGACGTGCATCTGCGCGAGCTCTTCGCCGTCGATCCCGAGCGCGGCACGCGGATGACGGCGGAAGGCGCGTCGCTCTACCTCGACTACTCGAAGCATCGCGCGACGCCCGAGACGCTCGCGTTGCTTACCAACCTCGCCCGCGAGTGCGGGCTCGCCGAGCGCACGCGCGCGATGTTCTCCGGTGAGAAAATCAACGTTACGGAGAATCGCGCGGTACTCCACGTCGCGCTGCGTGCCGCGCGCGGAGCCAGGATCATGGTCGACGGCGTGAACGTCGTCCCGCTCGTGCACGAGGTGCTCGATCGCATGCGCGCGTTCACCACCGCGGTGCGCGATGGCGCCTGGAACGGCTTCACTGGCAGGCAGATTCGCAACGTCGTCAACATCGGCATCGGCGGCTCCGACCTCGGCCCCGCGATGGCGTATCGCGCGCTCGCGCACTACACGAAGCGCGATCTCACCGTGCGCTTCGTCTCCAACGTCGACGGAACCGACTTTGCCGAGGCGACGCGCGATCTCGATCCGGCGGAGACGCTGTGCATCGTCTCGTCGAAGACGTTCACGACGATCGAGACGATGACCAACGCCGCCGCCGCTCGCGACTGGATCGTCGGCGCGCTCGGCGACGAGCACGCGGTGTCGCGACACTTCGTCGCCGTGTCGACGAACGAGGCCGCTGTGCGCAAGTTCGGCATCGACCCGNNGATCACTTCGACGAGATGCTCGGCGGCCTGCGCGCGATGGACGAGCATTTCAGAGATGCGCCGCTGGAGCAGAATGTCCCGGTGATCCTCGCGCTGCTCGGCATCTGGTACACGGACTTTTTCGGCGCGGAGAGCGCTGCGGTGTTGCCGTACGATCAGTATCTCTCGCGCTTTCCGTCGTATCTGCAGCAGCTCATCATGGAGAGCAACGGCAAGTCGGTGACGCTCGCCGGCGATCGCGTGCGCTACGCGACGTCGCCGGTGATCTGGGGCGAGCCGGGGACGAACGGCCAGCACTCGTTTCATCAACTGCTGCATCAGGGCACGGAGCTCATTCCCGTCGACTTCATCGGCTTCTCGCAGTGGCTCAATCCGAGCGGCGCGCAGCACGATCTGTTGATGGCGAACATGTTCGCACAGGCCGCGGCGCTGGCATTCGGGAAGACGGCGGCAGAGGTGCGCGCGGAGGGGACGCCCGCCCAGCTCGTACCGCATCGCGTGTTCGAGGGGAACCGCCCATCGAGCATCATCCTCGCGGACAAGCTCACGCCTGCGACGCTCGGAGCGCTGATCGCGTTGTACGAGCATTCGGTGTTCACCCAGGGCGTGATCTGGGGGATCGACTCGTTCGACCAGTGGGGCGTCGAGCTGGGGAAAACGCTCGCCACCCGCATCTCGGCCAACCTGACGCCCGGGGCCGATACTCCCCTCGCTCATGACTCGTCTACTAACGCACTCATCATCCGGTACAAAGCCAGACGGGACCGATAAAGGCCGACGGAGCAAAGTGCGAGACAAGCTGCACAACGCCGGGGTCAGAATCTTCATCGACGCCACGATCGGGTGAGCTAAGTTCAAGCTATGTAAGCGCTTGACATGGCATGAGCCGATGGATCGAAAGTCGCATAGCAAGCACCAGAGCCAAACCTTTCTCACCCTTCAGCCCCTTCCCCACCTGTCCTTCATGGCGCGTTACGCCGACTCGGCGCAGAGGCGTGAGCTGGACGACATCATCATCGTCGATCCGGTAACGATGCTCGAGGATGTGGGCCCCGACGCGCGGCCCTCGGCCTCGCGCAGCGGCGCTCCGGTGGTGAGCGCGGCCACGCTGCTCGCGACTCCCGGCGGGGACCCTGATGCCGTCGCGCTTGCGATGCAGCTGCTGGGCGAGGCTGCTCCGCTGGCAGTCACGGCGGACGGGATGTCGTTCACGGTTCCCGGCTGGGAGCTCGGCTCGCAGTCGGCAGACTCGATGGACGCCGAGGGACTCGCGGTGTGGGTGAGCGTCGACATTCTGCTGCTCGAGAACGGACGCTACGTCGTGCGCGAACATCGCGCGAGCGAGGGATCGGACGGCATGATCGCCTCCGACTCCAACGGCTCGATCATCGAGAGTGGCGCCGAGGTTCGTGCGTTCTGCACGGAGTACACGGCGGATCCGCTGCGCGCAGCGTCGCGCGTTGCGGCACTCGACAACGCGATGCGCCGCTGGCCGCCGCTGCGCACGCCGTCGGGGCGCGCGCGCAAGACGCCACTCGTCATCCCGTTCCTGATCGACTAGCTACTCGCCGCGTCGAATCCGTATGCGAAGGCCCGGGACTTCGCTGGGATTTTTCACGTCGACCTCGATGGAGTCGAGTGAGGGCGCGATCAGCGTGGCGGTACTCAACTCTTCTGCGGAATGAGTTGTCGAGAGAGCGATAGCGCGCATGCCGGCTGACCGTGCCGCCGTGAGTCCCGCCGGCGCGTCCTCAACGACGACACACTGAGCAGCCTCGAATCCAAGTCGCTTCGCCGCGGCGAGATATCCCTCCGCATCAGGTTTGCCCTTCTCGACGTCTTCCGCGCAAATCATGATGCGCGGGACGGGAAGGCGCGTGAGCCGCAAGCGATGCTCGGCAACGGTTCGAACCGCCGACGTGACTATCGCCCAACGATTTGCCGACAGGGCATCGAGCAGAGCGTCGGCACCCGGCACGCTACGAACTCCGACACTCGTGATCGCCTCGAGCTCTGCGAGCCGCGCCGCCTCCTCGACCGCGTTCAGGCGAGGCGCCACTCGGCGCACAGTCTCCACTGCGCGACGTCCGTGAGCGGCCAACACGACGGCACCGATGTCGAGGCCCTGCAGCGTGGCCCAAGTAGCCCACGTGCGCTCGATGCATTCAGTTGAATCGACCAGAACTCCGTCGAGGTCGAACAACACTGCCTCGCACTCGATCATTGCGGCGCGCTTGGGTAGAATGACATGTGGCACGACTGATGGCTTGCCCGACAAGAAGATACATGGAGCAGACGATGGGAATACGCGCGCAGGTCGAGGCGCTCGTGCGAGAGGTCGAGGCCGGCCGGTTCGTCGAGGCGATCGTCGCGAACTACGCCGACGATGCATCGAGTCACGAGTCGACGGGAATCAATACGATGGGAAAGCGGGCGCTCCTCGCGAAGGAGCGCAGTTTTCTTACGACCGTCGCCAAGTGGGACGTGATCAGGGTTGAGAGCGTGCTCGTCGACGGGGAGATGGCGGCGATCCGCTGGGAGTTCGAGATCACGATGCGCGCGGGGAATCGCGTCACGCTCGAGGAGGTCGCGCTCCAGCGCTGAAGCGGAGATGGCGCGAGCGCGCGCATCGTGCGCGAGCAGTACTTCACCTCTCCGCGGGCAGTACGCCGCGCTGATGAGGGTTGAGGGCGCGCGCCTCAAAGTCGTAACAGTTGATGGGACGACAAGAACGGACTTGAACGGACGCAAACGGACAACTGCGACTTCGCCTTTTCCGTTTGCGTCCGTTTCGTTCATCCGTTAGTGTCGCTTTTCCCAATTGTTACGACTCGCCTCGTCGCACTCCTGGTCGTCACCACTCGAAACACAATCGCGCAAAAAAACGGGGTGACGCTTTCGCGCCACCCCGCTTCTCTTGCTGCTCTTTCGCCGAGCTACATCCCTGCAGCTACGGCGTAGCCGGCGACACCTTCACATCCACGTAGTTCACACTCCCACGATCGCGCGCCCGAACGGCCAGCGTGTTCTGCCCGCCGGCATTCAGGAACGACACCGGCACCGTAAAGGTGAGCGAGCCCTTCGTCGCGCAGTTCTCGTGCGTCACGAGCCCCGACGTCGGGTTGAACGAGTAGTTCCCGGCGTCCTGCCCCGAGAACGAATAGAGCGCAACGCCGTTGATCGTGGTCAGCGGATTGCCGTTCATGTACACGGCGATGTCGTTGTCGATCGCTGCCGTGACGGTGAGCGGCGTCGACCATCCGGCGGGCAGCGAGAACGTCTTCCGCAGCAGCATGTCCGTGCCCACTACCCACGCCGGATTCAGCGTGAAGCCAGGCTCGCTGTTGATCGCGCACACGGTGCCAGCGAGATCACCACTGCCGAATGGTCCGGCACCGGTGTTCCACTGCGCGGTGGAGAAGCCCGGCGCCTCGAAGCCCGCGTCATGTCCCTGCGGCCCATCGAGGAACAGATACGACGAGCCGTAGGGAACGAAATCGCCGCCCTGCGCTATGTAGCTGACTCCGACCAGCGGTGAGACAGTCACGTTCTGCGGGAATCCGGAGTTTGGCGGCGCCGGCGCAAAGGTGACCGTCGGATCGGCGAAGGTGCCGACCGCCTGCACCGAGTCTGCTCCGGGGCCTACGACCCAGTTGCCCACGCTCGCAATTCCCGACGCATTCGTCGCGACCGTGGAGCTCGATCCGCCATCGACCGTGCCGCCGCCGAACGTGACCGCGAACTTCACGTTCACTTGCGAAACCGGCACGCCGAGCTGTGTCGACACGAGCGCGGACGGCGGAGTCGCCACCGCTGACCCGGACGGCGCATTCTGCGTCGGGAACGGATTCGGATTCGTGCTCAGATACACTTTCGTGTCCACGCCGCCAAACGGGCTGAACGACTTCGTGGTCCCCGTCTTTCCGCCGCTTCCCGCGTACGCATTCTCGGGAAGGACGAAATTCGCGACGGCGGTTCCGAGCTCCGAGCCCGCGCGACGAAGCTCGCCGCGCATCGCGAGGTGGAGCATGTCACGTGCGCTCATCGATGCCGTCTGCGTCGTGCACAGCCCCGGCACCGAGCCGCCCGGAGGCAGCACCTGAATCGATGTCGCGGAGATGTTGTGCGCGAGGAACACCGTCGGGATCTCGGCGCCATTCGCCAGACAGAGCCCAACCGTCAGATTAGCGGTGATCCCGCTCTCCGGCGAGACCTTCACATCGTAGAACGGCCCGTACTGATCGAGCGTCGTGTTGAGCGGGTGCGTCACGCCGGGAATCACACTGATCGTGACGACCACCGCGGGCGTGTTGAACGAGTTGGGCGGAAGCTGAACGCCGGCGTTTCCGTCGCCCGTCACCACGTTCTGCGTAGTGTTGGTCGGGAACACGACCTTGTTCACCGTGCCGCCGCTTCCGGGATCACCCGGAAGCGTGAGCCCCGTGGTTGGCAGGCCCACCGTGCAATACAACCCTGTCTCGAACGCGAGCAGCGCCGTTCGAGTGGCGAGCGAGCCGCCGCCTACCAGCTTCCCCGCGTTGAACTGCTTGAAGGTGAAGTCGAGGAGACGGAAGACGAGCGTCTGCGCGTCTGCCTGATGTCTCGTGTTGATGTAGAGCAGCACGACGGCGTATGTCGCCGCGGCAACGAGCCGCTCGCCGCTGCGCGCCGGATATAGCGTCGTGATCAGATTCGCAGTCGTCGCGATGCTCGGGCATCCACTCGGTACGATGCTCTCCTGCACGGCCGGCGGAGCCACGGGCTCGGTCGGGCTGCTATCGGAGCAGGCGTTGATGAAAAGTGTTCCAGCCGCAATGGTCAGACACGCGGTAATCCGTAAGCGCCGCATACGTTCGTTCCCCCAAGGTTCTGATTGGCCTGCGAGTCGCACCCTGTATAGCGTAATTCCTACTGCTTTCCGGTCGAGACGAGACGCTGAAAGCGCGGATCATCGGCGATGGTCCGCCAGCGCCAGTTGTTATCGGAGTTGAAGCCCGACGCCAGATTCGGATTGGCGGCGAGGTAGATCGTGAGCGATTTGATTGCTGCACTCTTGTCGCCCAACAGCGTCCACGCGAAGGCTCGATCGTACTCGAGATCCCGCGTGGGGTCGACGTCCGGCGGCGCGCGCACGCCCGCGAGCAGGCGCTTCGCGCTATCCGCCAGCGTTCCGCGCGCGAGCACCGCCGCCACTCCAATCCGCGAGCTCGCCGTCGCGTAGCTCCGCGACGACTCCGGTGTGAGCTTCACGACCGAATCCGCCAGCTTCCACGCCGCCGGCACGTCAGGCTCGGTCGCCTTCGTTCCCATGAGACTGAGACGGCACTCGACGAAGCGCGGATCGACCGGAAAGCGCTTGTTGCCGACGTCGCACCAGTGCACCGCCTCGGGAAATTGCGCGTCGTCCAGCGCCAGATTGAACAGCCGCCAGACGATCACATCGATGTTGCTGAGATAGGCGTCCTGCTCGTACGCGCGCCGCGCTGCCAACTTCGCGCTCGTCACGTCGTCGGTGTGCGTGAGCAGAGAGCTGAGCACGCCCCATGCGCCCGCCTGCGCGGGGTTGATCTTCACCGCCAGCTCGAGATCCGCCTGCGCATCGGCGAGGAGCTGCTTGGCCGCGGCCGCCCCGGGCTCGAGACCGAGAAGGTAGCGCCAGTAGCGCAGCGTGCCGCGCAGCTCGAGCGCGTCGGCGCTCGTGGCCGAGAGCGAGAGCGCGCTGTCCGCGTACGCGAGCCCAGTGCTCACCCACTTCGACGCCTTCGTCTGATCGTCGCCGAAGAAGCGCGAGGCGCGGTACGCGAGCGAGCCGCGCAGCGTTGGCACCGCCGCCCATGCAGGGTCGAGCGCGCTTGCCTGCGCGAGCAACGTGTCGCCACTCTGCACCTCGCGCAGCACGGCGGCGGTGTCGCTCGCCTTGATCGCACTCTGCTCGCTACGGAAGTGCTGCTCCGCTTGCTGCAGCAGCGCCCACGCATCCGCGTTCTTCGTTCCCTCGCGCTGCTCGCGCAACAACACCTCGGTGCCGAGCCGGCGACGGAGAAATTCGGCGACGCGATTGGCGAGCGTGTCGCGCAGCGCGAGCGGATTCCCCTTTGGCTGCTCGAAGCTCGCGCGCTCGAAGTCGGTGCCCGTGCCGTCTTTCAGACGGACGTTCACGCGCAGCTTGTCCTTGTCCGGCTCGATCGATCCGAGCACGAGCGTTCCCGCGCTCAGCGCGCGCGCGATGCTGTCGGGAGCGACGCCGCCCTCCCGAAAGAGCGCCGATCCGTTCGTCGACACGACATCGAGCCCCGGCACCGCGGTGAGCCGCGCGATCAGCGTCTCGGTGAGTCCGTCGGCGAGATAGGAGAGCTCGTGCGACTTGCTGTCGTCCTCGAAGTACATCACGGCGATCCGCCGCGGATCGAGCCCGGTGCTGCTGCCGGCATTCCGGATGTGCGCGCCGCGCGTGAAGTACCACCCGCCCCACCCCGCAACGGCAACTGCGAGCACCGACGATCCCACGATCATCGCGAGCTTCTTGCGCTTCGCCTTCGGGTCGAACGCCCGCATCGATGCCGTCGCGCTCCGCGCCGCCATCACTCGGCGCGAGTACGTCGCGCCGGCGGGTCGCTGCAGCGCCTGCGCGAACGCGCCCGCCGTCTTGAAGCGATCGGCGGGAATCTTGGCGAGCGCCTGGAGCACCGTGTCCTCGAGCTCGTCGGGGACGTTCTCGCGCACGATCGCCAGCGACGGCACGCGATCCATCGTGTGACGCGCGATGATCGACGCCGCCGTGGGGCCGACGAAGGGCGGCGTGCCCGCGATCATCTCGTAGAGCACGCAGCCGAGCGCGTAGATATCGCTGCGTCCGTCGATGTCCTTCTCGCCCATCGCCTGCTCGGGACTCATGTAGGTGGGAGTGCCGAGCGTGATGCCGGTTTGCGTGAGCTTCTCCTCGCCCATCGCGCTGATCGCGTGCGCGATGCCGAAGTCCGCGACGATCGCGTGGCCGTCTTCGAGGAGAATGTTCTCCGGCTTGATGTCGCGGTGGACGATCCCGTTGCGATGCGCGTAGTCGAGCGCGGATGCCACCTCGATCGTGATCTGCACCGCATCGTCGACGGAGAGCTGCTGCTCGCGGTCGAGCCGCGCGCGCAGCGACTCGCCCGGGATGAACGGCATCACGTAGTACAACAGGTGATCCGGCGTCTCTCCGGAATCGTAGAGCGCCAGGATATGTGGATGGCTGATCTTCGTGGCGAGCTGGATTTCGCGACGGAAGCGTTCCGGACCGAGAGCCATCCCCAGATCCGGAAGCAACACCTTGATGGCAACCTCGCGATCGTGCTTCAGATCCTTTGCGAGATACACGGTCGCCATTCCCCCGCGTCCCAACTCGCGCACGATCTCGTACCGCCCCTCGAGGGCGGCTCGTAACCGATCGAGACCGTTCGTCGCCAATTCGCCTGCCCTGCGGTTAAGAGACGCTAAGCAGCGAAGATAGGGCTCTGAATCGGAATCTGCCAGACGGTGAAACGTTCTTTAACGCTTCCTAGCGTGCACCCGCGGAGTCGGCGGCTGGAGCACTGCGATAAACCGTTCCACCCTTCATGACAAAAGATGGCCGTTCGAGCACCGTGACATCGCTCAGCGGGTCACCCTTCACGGCGATCAGGTCTGCCCACGCGCCCGGGGCGAGCGTACCTACTTTGTCGGACCAGCCGAGCAGATCGGCGGCGTTTGAGGTCGCCATCTGAATGGTTTGGAGCGGCGTGAGGCCAAGCTCGAGAAGATACTTGAACTGCTTCGCGTTCGTCCCGTGCGGATAGACGCCGGCATCGGTCCCGAATGCCAGCTTCACGCCGGCCGCGATCGCGCGCCGCCAGTTCACGTTCTGCGCCTTCCGAAGCAGCCGCTCCTTCTCGATCATTTTGTCGGGGAGCCCGATCTCCTTCCCGTGCTCGAGGATGTAGGCGTCGGTGTAGATGTCGGGCACGAGGAAGGTGCCGTGCTCCTTCATGAGACGCACTCCCTCCTCGTCGATCAGCCCTCCGTGCTCGATCGACGCGACGCCGGCGCGCGTCGCCCGCTTGATCGCCTCCGCACCGTGCGCGTGCGCCGCGACCTTCCGTCCCCACGTGGTCGCCTCGGTCACGATCGCGTTGAGCTCCTCCTGCGAGTACTGCGGCGCGCCCACGGATTCCTCTTCCGACAGCACGCCGGCGCTCGCGAGCACCTTGATCCAGTCCGCGCCGTATTTGATGTTCGTGCGCACCGCCTTGCGAACCTCGTCCACGCCGTCGGCGATGTTGCTGAGCTGCTGAAAGTGGATGTACGGCGAGAAGCCGTTGAGATCCCCGTGGCCCCCCGTGGCGCTCAGCGGCAGCGTCGCGACGAGCATGCGCGGCCCCTCGACCACGCCCTCGTTGATCGCGTTGCGCAGCGCGACATCGATGAGCTCCGGCGCACCGACATCGCGCACCGTCGTGAATCCCGCCTCGAGCGTGCGCTTCGCATAGATGTGCGCACGCACCGCGGCGTCGATCGGGCTGCGACGAAAGAGATCCGTGTAGTAGTCGTGACTCTCCCCCGAGAGATGCGTGTGCACGTCGATGAGCCCCGGCAGCACGGTCACGTCGCCCAAGTCGATCACGGTCGCGCCGGCGGGCACTGCTCCGTTGGCCGTCACCGATGTCACCTTGTCACCGTCGACGACGATGACCGCGTTGTCGACGCGCTTGCCCGTGCGCGGTTCGACGAGGTGCGCAGCGCGGAGTACCACGCGCCTGCGCACGACGGCCGCCTGCGCGGCGTCACTCTGTGCGCGCGCCTGGCCAGTAACCGCAACGATCAATGAGGCAAGAACAGAAATAACAGTACGCATGCGCGTCATCGTGGGCTCGTTGAGGTGTCAGTCATACTCCGAAGCGTTGCATTGTCCTTCGCGGCCTTGATCTCGAGGTCGAGCTCGTCCACGCGCGCCTTGAGCGCCGCGTCGTACGCATCGCGCGCGCCCGACGCCGCCGACGTCACCGCCGTCGCCGCATTGCTCAGCGCCGCCCTCGACGTCTGCTCGACCCCCGTCACATTCCCGTGCGCGCCGAACGTCAGCGCAATCTTCCCGGCACCGAGCAGCTGCGTGCCGAAGGAGATGTTCAAGATCGGATCGGCCGCGGAGACGAGCGCGACGATCCGCTCCTCGCCGATCGAGAACGTCGCGTTGCGCGCGTCGATCGCATCGCTCACGTGCACGCGGATCACGCGCATGATCGGCTCGCGAAAGTAGATCTTCGCGCACACGCTGTCTGCCCCCGTGCAACCGATCGCCGCGCCGCTCGCGTTCAGCGCGGGCTCGAGCGCGCTCGTCGGCTCGGGGAGCGGCGACACGGTGACGAAGATGTTCGCGAGCGTGAACAGCTCGAGGGCGCGCGTGTAGGTTGCGCTCTGGCGCGCGATCGCGGACCACGTCGCAAGCGGATCGGGCGCAGCGGGCAGCTCCGTGAGATCGAAGGTGCGCACGATGTGCTTCGTCGACACGGGCACGGGCTTCGCCCTGGATGGCGCGCATGAGGTCGTATCGTGCGCCGTGGCGGGGAAGGTGCGCCCGACGGCGCCAAGCACTCCGAAAACGCCCTTCGCAATGGTCGTCGCGATCGCCGCGCGCTGATCGGTGCCCGCGTAGTTGAGCGAGGTGAGCACGCCGGTTTCACTCACCTTCACGCCGAGGGTTTGGTCGATCGTTGCGGAGGGATGAAGGCCGAGGCGGTAGGCCTGCCGGCGATCGGGCACGGCCGTGACAGTGAGCGTCCAGCTCGTCGACATCGAGTCGTGCGGCACGCACACGCCCCGCTCGCGCACCACCTCGTGGAACTGGCTCACCTTCGCGTCGACCGTCAGCAGGTCGCGCGTGAGAAAGTAGCGCAGCCCCTCGGCGGGCACCTTCGCGATGTCGTAGGGGCCGCTGGTATTGAGCGTCCCCGGACTCGCGCATGCACCGATCGCTGCAATGGGGAGTAGAAGGAGAATTCGGGGGGCGCGGTGCATTCATCCTCCGCAACGATGCTCGGGTGAAGCGTACGGCGAATTGAATCGTCGAAGATATGATAGGGTTGCAAAGCGTACTCGGCTACTCACCGGCGTGCGAGTAGACAGGAGGTGCTGCATGCTGGGACGTCGCTCAGGACTGCGTCGCACGCTGCTTTTCGCCGCGCTGCTCGTTTGCGCCACTGCCGCGCGCCCCGCGCTACTTCCGCCAACGTCGATCCCCGTGCGCGTCATCCTCGTCGCGAACGACGTGCGCGACTCGATGAACATGGTCTTTCTGCACTCGACGGCCGGGTGGCGACAGTATCTCAACATCAATCCGGCCAACTACGGGCGCGGCACGCCGATCTGGCGCGAGACGATGCGCTGCCTGCGCGGCCGCATCTCGACGGACACCCTCTGGATCACCGCGTGGGAAACGCCGCGCGGGCTCCGCAGCTTCGCGGCGGCGGTGACCGGCGAGTGCGATGACCTCGAGGATGCCGTGGGAAGCTGGCACACGCATCCGTGGCGCTCGGACAGCCTGCAGCTGCCGATAAAGACGCGCGGACTTTCGGTGGGCGACCTCCGCGCGTTTCACGCGAGCGCTGACCTGATCTCGCTGGCGCAGTGGGATCGCGACTCGATCGCGGGAGCCGTGCGGGCCTTCAACGGATCGGTGCAGTATCCCATCCCGGTGCTCGTCGAGCTCCGCGCGATCCCCGACAGCGCGCCCTCGTTGGCGGATTCGACCGTAACGCGTTGAAAACCGGCACCGGAAAGTGACGCAAAGTTGGCGGCGCAATGGTGGGCTTGCTTCGTGGCGAAAAGCGTAACACATTGTGGCACAAGAGCATATAAACTAGATTATCGCCCCCTAACGCCCGAAATGGGCGTGATGAAGTGCGTCCGCGGCGTGATAGACTCTGTGATACATCTCACCATACATTGCGGGTCGATAGTTCCTGCTGGA
>PLMM01000267.1 GCA_003142495.1 Gemmatimonadota bacterium
ACCATTGGTAGAGAGTGTCGCAAGCGCGGCATCTATTTCATCGTCGACGCGATCCAGGGTGTGGGTGCGATGACGCTCGACATGTCGACGCTCGAGATTGACGTGCTCGCGTGCGGCGGGCAGAAGAGGCTGTTGGCGCCGTGGGGATCGGGATTCGTGTACGTGCGCGAGGGGCTGGTGCGCGAGCTCGAGCCGGCGGTGGTCGGGTGGCTAGCGATGAAGTCAAGCGAGGACTTCACGCGCATGGTCGACTACGACTTCAAGTTCTACGACGATGCGCGTCGCTTTCAGATCAACACGCTACCGGCGCAGGACTTTGCGGGACTGAATGCGAGCCTCGAGCTGTTTCTCGAGATGGGGCCTGCAGCGGTGGAGAAGCACATCGAGGGGATCGCGTCGGAGGCGGTGAAGTGGACGCAGGCGAACTGCGACAAGGTGCGTCTCGTCACGCCGGCGGATCCCGCGAAGCGTGCAGGAGTGCTGGCAATCGCGCCGCGAGATCCGGTGGCGGCGTCGAAGGCGCTGAGTGAGTCGAAGATCTTTCACTCATTGCGCGAGGGCGCGATCAGGTTATCGCCACACTGCTTCAATACGAGTGGGGAGATGCGGAGGGCGCTGGCGGTGCTGGAAGGCGCATAGGCCGTGCACGGCGAGCGAGAGCATTAAGAAGCATCTTCCGAAGCAGCACCACTGGCGAGCCGTTTCCACCTTTCGCATGCTATAGCTGTCGTTTCCCTCGGCCTGCGCTGGAGTGCTCTGATGACTACACGCCTTCTTATCGCCGTGGTCTCCGCCCTCGCGTTTACCGCGGCATGTAGCGCGAAGGACAAGTCATCCGACAAGGCCGTCTCCGACTTCATGAAGAAAATGGGTGACACCAGCTCCTCGGGTGGCCAGGCCGTCGCCGGCGATCCGTGCTCGCTGCTCGATTCGAGCGAGGTGGCGTCGGCGATCGGGCCGCTTGCGGCTCCGCCCTATCGGGGAGAGTTCGCGCCGAACGCCAATGCGCCATCGTGCCGCTATGACACGAAGGATCACCGGCGCATGCTCGTGAGTGTGGATTGGTCCGGCGGTCCGGCGGTCATGAAGATGATTCATTTCGGACGAAACCTCACCGATCCGATCGCGAAGCAGGGCGTGGAGAAGATCGGAACAACCGTGCTGTCGAGCGGCGACACGCTCAAAGGTGAGTGGGACCAGGTCGCGGAAGGCGCGATGCAGTGCTGCGATCTCCACGCGTTGCGCGGCGACCGGCACGTCGAGCTCGATTGGACGGGAACACGACTCACACCGCAATCGGCCGGCGCACTGCTCGACTCCGCCGTCAAGCGTCTCGACCACCCGCTTGCGATCAACGGTGCGGCGGGAGTCGCGGCCGCGCAGCAACTGTTCGCGACGGACGCGAAGGACAGCACGCTGGTGATGTGCAATCTCATTCCGCAGGCGAAAGCGGAGGCGCTGCTGGGACGCCCGCTCGTCAAGCCGCCGCAGGGCGGACAGGCGAAGGGAGCAGCGGGCGCGCGCGAGTGCACGTACACGACCGTGCTTGCCGCCCCCGGTGTCATTCCACAGGAGTATGACCTGACGCTGTGGGCGTGGCACGACGGCGCGGTGGATTTCGCACAGGACCAATTCGTGTTGCACATGGCCGGGCGCGCGATGCGTCGTCAGCTCGTGGGTGACACCACGCCGGTACCTGTCGACACGGCGGACTATCCGGTGGGGCCGTGGGATGTGGCGTCACACTCGACGAATCCCGGATACGAAGCGGTGAAGGGGGCCGCGTTAGTGAAGGTCGCTGCCTTCGACAAGAAAGGGGCGCTCGCGTTGCTTGCTGGAGCCGCGCAGGCGCTCGGCGCGCCGCACTAGTCGACTAGTGCGGTGTGATCATCCGCTCCTGCTTGCCTGGCAACGCCATCGGTCCCGCGCGATCGGCGAGCAGCTTGGACATGAAGCGATTCGCTTGCGAGATGCGCTCGACCTCGACCGCAGTGGCGTCGACGGTTTGCTCGATGTGCTCGAGACGCGCTTGTAGTCCCTCGAGGGCGATGGGAAGGCGTTGTTGATGCTTGAGCTCGAGCACGCGGCGAAAGAACCACATCGAGCCGAGAAGCACGACCGAGCCGCACATGATCGAGAGCGCGATAAGAAATACCGATTCCGACATCACCTGCCTCCGCGAAACGTGGGAGCGCGAGCTTGCCTGCCACTGGCTCGTACGGGAGGGTGGGGTTGGAGTTTCGGAGATCGCGAGCGAGGCGCGCTCAACCTGCGCTACAGGCGCGTAAGCTCCTCAACATCTCGTTCGCGCGATCGCGGCCACGTGAGATGCTTCGCCTCGACTCCCTGATCACGAACTGACATCGTGGCACCGGCCGAGTCGAAGCAGAATACGGTGATTCGCTCGTCGTCCAGATTCACCTCGAGAGCGTATTTAGGATCGCCGGTAAGAACCACGTCGAGAGTTTTCCCCTGCGGAAGGGCGTACTCGGTGAGCCACGGCTCGATGACCAGGATTCGTGGCGAGGCGAGGTTGTTCGCCACTTTGAGAGTGATACTCACCTCGTTCTGTTTCGGGGTTGCCATGTGTTTTGTCTCAGCGCAGTTAAGCCGACGGTGGGCTCACGGGTTCCATTGTTGGGCGCACCATTGTCGTCGTTGAACACGCGAGTAGAACGAGAACTACAATCGGCGCGAAGTTGATTCCGAGAGTTGGGGTTAGGCCACCCAAGTTTCCGCGGCCAACCAACCAGGCTGCTGCGACACCGCCAAAGAGATACAGTCCCTTAGCGGTGAGGGTGATCGATGCTTCGACCCCCGCAGTAAACCTCCACGTCAATGCCGGGAGGATGACGATCGGGATCTGCAGCAGTTGCGTGATGTACGCAAGCTGGCGTGCGCGTGGCGAACTGCGGAGAAGCCGTATTCCAGCCGCGAATGCAAGTCCGAACGGAATCGCGCCAAGCTCTAACGAGTTGCCGAAAAGCGAGGCGCCGTGAGCCCATGCCCAAACGGAATAAGCCCCGCCCACCACCGCGCCAGCTATGTGATACCAACCCAACGATCGCGCGGAAACTCGCATGGAGTCGATCTTCTATACCCCCACGCGCACCAACGCGTACTCCCTCGCGCCCTTCCGCAGCAACAGGTGCCCCCCCGCGAGCATCATCTCGCGATGCACCACGCGCTGCTCTACGCTCAACTTCGCCCCATTCACCGAAAGTCCACCCTGCTCGAGCAGCCGCTTCGCCGCGCCTTTCGACGGCGCCAACTTCGCCGCGACGAACAAGTCCGTCGCATCCATTCCCTCAGCAGGCAACTCGGGAATCGCGACGAACGGCACCTCATCCCTCAACGCTTCCAACGCATCGAGCGAGAGCGCACCAGCCTCCCCCCGCCCAAACAACAGCGCCGACACATCCGCCGCCGCCCTCGCCGCCTTCTCCCCATGCACTCTCGTAGTGACATCCCTCGCTAACGCCTGCTGCGCCACTCGCCGCTCCGGATGCGCCCACAACTCGAGCTCCAACGCCGAGATCTCCTCCCTCGCCATCAACGTAAAAAACCGCAAAAACCGCGACGCATCCCGATCATCCACGTTCACCCAGAACTGATAAAACTTGTACGGCGACGTCAGCGCCGGATCCAGCCACACCGCCCCCGCCTCCGTCTTCCCGAACTTTGTCCCCGCCGCCGTTGTGACTAACGGCATCGTCAAAGCATGCCCCTCAACGCTCTCCACCCTGCGTAGCAGCTCGATGCCAGCCGTGATGTTCCCCCACTGATCGCTCCCCCCGATCTGCAGCGTGCACCCCACTCGCCGATACAGCTCCAGAAAGTCCTTCGCCTGCAAAAGCATGTAGCTGAATTCGGTGTACGAGATTCCGCCCTCTTCCATGCGCGAGCGCACCGAGTCCTTCTGCATCATGTAGTTCACCGTGAAGTGCTTCCCCACCTCACGCATGAAATCCACCGCGCCCATCTCGAGTAGCCACTCCGCGTTGTCGCGCATGATCGCGCCGTGCGGCTCTCCGAATTCCAAAAACTTCTCGAGCTGCCGCTGAATCGCGCGCGAGTTCTTCTCCACCGTCTCCGGAGTATTCAGCTGACGCTCGGCGCTCTTCCCGCTCGGGTCACCGATCATCCCCGTGCCGCCGCCAATCAGCACGATCGGCCGGTGCCCCGCGCGCTGCAGATGCGCGAGTCCCATCACCGGAACGAGATTGCCAACATGCAGACTCGTCGCCGTCGGATCGAAGCCGCAGTAGCCGGTCACGACGCCCGCGCTCAACGCCGCGTCGAGCGGCTCAGTGTGCTGATACAACAACCCGCGCCACGTCAGCTCCTCGAGCAGCGAATTCATGTTTTGCATCGCACAAACATAGATGACACACGCGGTTGTGTCACGACAGCCGCGTTGCCGCACCCCCCGCCAGACGCTAACATTTCAGTAGCATATGGCTGACTTTCCGCTCGGCAGGCGCTTCTGGCGCGCGCACCCCACGCTCACCCGCGCCACGCTGCTCGGCGGCCTCTTTGCGATCGCGTTCGCCATCGGCATCGCGTGGTCTTCCTGGAGCCTCGTGTGCCGCGAAGGCGCGTGTCCCGATCCCACGCAGCTCGACGCCTTCCAGCCGCGCCAAACCAGCAAGCTCTTCGCCGCCGACGGACGCTTTATAGCCGAGCTCGGACTCGAGCGCCGCACACTCATCAAGCTCGCGGACATCCCGAAGCCGGTGCAGCAAGCGTTCATCATCACCGAAGACAAGCGCTTCTACGATCACGCGGGCATCGACTGGACGCGCGTCTTCGGCGCCCTCGCCGCCGACGTCGTGCACCGCAACTTCGCGCAGGGCTTCTCGACGCTCACGATGCAGCTCGCGCGCAACATCTTCTCCGAGCAGATCTCGCGCGAGAAGACGCTCACGCGAAAGCTCAAGGAAGCGAAAGTCGCCCGACAGATCGAGGCGCGCTATCCGAAGCAGAAGATCCTCGAGCTCTATCTCAATCAGATCTACCTCGGCAACGGCGCCTACGGCGTCGAGACCGCCGCGCAGCACTACTTCGGCAAGTCGGTGCGCGAGCTCAATCTCGCCGAGGCCGCGACGCTCGCCGCCCTGCCGAAGGGCCCAGAGCGCTACAACCCGCGCAAATATCCCGATCGCGCGATTCAGCGGCGCAACACGATCATCGGCCTGATGCGCAAGGAAGGCGTCGTCACCGACGCCGACGCGCGGCTCGCGCAGGCGTATCCGCTCCAGCTCGCGCGCAAGGCCGAGTCGGGCGAGCTCGCGCCGTACTTCGTCGAATACGTTCGTCGTCAGCTCGAGCAGCAGTTCGGCGACAAGATCTACACCGACGGGCTCAAGATCTATACGACGCTCGACATCGAGATGCAGCAGGCGGCCGAGCGAAATCTCGAGCGTCAGATCAAGGCGATCGAGAGCGGGAAGTACGGCGCGTTCAAGCACACGACGTTGGAGGAGTACGTCGCGCGCAACGCCAACGGCGAGAACGAGGCGAACTCGGTTCCGAACTCGCCGTACCTGCAGGGCGCCGTCATCTCGATGGATCCCCGCAACGGGGCTATCCGCGCGTTGGTTGGCGGCCGCGACTACGACGACTCGAAGTTCGATCGCGCGACGCAGGCGCTCCGTCAGCCCGGCTCGACGTTCAAGCCGATCGTCTACGCGGACGCGATCCATAACGGAAAGTCCGCGTCATACATGCTCAACGATTCGGCGCTCACCGTGCCCCAGATCAGCGGGCAGGATTGGACGCCGCAGAATTACGATCTGAAGTTCATGGGCAACATCCCGCTGCGCGAGGCGCTCTACCTCTCGCGCAATCTCGCCGCGATCCGGCTCGGCATGGAGCTCGGCGAGAGTAGCGTGATCGAGATGGCGCGCAAATTCGGCATTACCACGCCGATCCCGCCCTATCCATCGATTCACATCGGCTCGGCCGACGTCTATCCGATCGAGATGGTCGCCGCGTATTCCGCCTTCGCGACGCTCGGCGTGCGCGCGGTGCCGAACGCCGTGCTCAAAGTCGAGAACGCGAAGGGGGAGACGCTATGGGAGGGAACGCCGGCGCGCTTCGAGACGCTGTCTCGCGAAGAGGCGTGGCTGATGGTCGACATGATGAAGGACGTCGTGCGTCGCGGCAGCGCGGCGAGCGTGTGGGCATCGGGCTTTCACATTCCCGCCGCGGGAAAAACGGGAACGACGAACGACGGCACCGACGTCTGGTTCATCGGCTACACGCCCGATCTCGTCACCGGCATCTGGATGGGCTTCGATCGCCCGCAGAAAATTCAGTCGAATGCGCAGGGCGGTCGCCTCGTCGCGCCGGCGTGGACGTCGTACATGTCCGAGATCTATCAACGCCGCCCCGCACCGCCCGACTGGCCGCGCCCCGAGGGACTCATCGTGCGCGAGGTCGACAAATACAGCGGCTTGCTTCGCAGCCCGTTCTGCCCCGACTCGCAGGTGGTGAACGAGTTCTACATCGAGGGCACGGAGCCGGCGACGCAGTGCAGCGGCGTGTACGGTGTGCTCCCCGACACGGCGCACGTCGCGCCGTCGCCCGTTCCATTCGGCGTCCAACAGGGGGCTCAGGAGCAGACCACCGTGCGCCCGCACGCGGCGCCCGTGCCCACCGCGTCTTCGACTCGCGACACCGCAGCCCACACGCAAACCGACCCGTTCCATCCGAACAAACCGTGACGAGCTGGATCCCGATCGACTGTCACGCGCACACCACGATGTCCGACGGCGAGCTCACGGTGCCCGAGCTCATCGAGCTCGTGCGCGCGCGCGGCGTGCGCCCGAGCGTCACCGATCATCTCTCCACGGATGTCTCGCTCGCGGTGAAATCCGTCGATGCCGTGCGCGCGTATCTCGACGAGCTCGAGCCCTACGACGTAGCGTGCGGCGGTGAGTTCTGCTTCCATGATCCGCTCTGGCGCGAGCTCCCCGACGATCTCGCCGCGCGCTTCACGCATCGCATCGGCTCGCTGCACGCGGTGCACATCCCCGGCGCCGGACGTCCACTGAGCATGTTCCATCGCACTCTCCCCGACATGGTGACCGTCTCGTCGTACATGGACTTCCACCTCGATGATCTCGAGCGGCTCGCCGCCGGGATGCCGGTGGACATCCTCGCGCATCCGACGCTCCTGCCGCTCCCGATTCGCACTCTTCCCGTCGACGAGCTCTGGACCGAGGCGCGCGAGGAGCGACTCGTGAACGCGCTCTTCGACGCGGGGATCGCCTTCGAGATCTCCAATCGCTATCGCCCGCACGAGCGCCTGGTGCAGCGCGCGCACGATCGCGGCGTCCAGCTCTCGCTCGGCTCCGACGGACACACGCGCGCGCAGGTCGGCGATCTCGCGTTCCCACTCGAGATGGCGATGCGCGTCGGCGCCGAGGAATCCGCGCTCTTCGATCCGTTCGTGCACGGGACGCGCGCCGCTCGGTGATCCGCTACCACGCGCGCTGGGTGCTCCCGATCTCGTCGCCGCCGATTCGCGACGGCACGGTCGCGGAGCTTGGCGGAAGAATCGTCTACGTCGGCCCGCGCCACGACGCCCCAGACGCGCCCGACGGCGCCGATCGCGACCTCGGCAACTGCGCGCTCATCCCCGGCCTTGTCAACGCGCACACGCATCTCGAGCTCACAGTCTTTCGCGGACTGCTCGAGGATCTCTCCTTCCGCGAATGGATCGTGCGGCTGCAGGGGATGAAGGTGGCCGTGATGACGCCCGAGCGCTTCCTCGACTCCGCGCGCTTTGGGATCGCAGAGGGCGTCCGCGCGGGGATCACGACATACGCAGACACCTGCGACTCGGGGATGGTACTCGAGGCGATGCGCGAGCGCGGCGTGCGCGGCATCATGTACCAGGAAGTGTTCTCCCCCTCCGCCGATCCCAACGCCGTGCGCGAGGCCGCCGCGCGCCTCGCCGAGCAGCTCGCGCGCCACGATGTGTTCGAGACGGAGCTCCAGCATGTCGGCGTCTCTCCGCACGCGCCG
>PLMM01000051.1 GCA_003142495.1 Gemmatimonadota bacterium
ACGAAGCGAGTATTCAGATGTCAGACATGAACGACAAGGTTGCATTGGTTGCCGGCGCGAGCAGTGGAATTGGAAAGGCCACGGCGGAGGCCTTCGCAGCGAAGGGGGCGAGGGTCGTAGTGGCCGCGCGGCGGCAAGAGGAGCTCGCATCGTTGGTGTCCGGTATCGAGGCGCGCGGAGGAAAGGCGACCGCCATCAAGACGGACGTGTCCGTCGCGAAGGACGTGGAGCGCATGGTGGCACACGCCCTCGACGAGTTCGGCCAGCTCGACTACGCGGTCAATAACGCAGGCATCGAAGGAACGTTCGCCGGGATCGCTGATTTGGCCGAAGAAGATTGGGACAGCGTGATGGACATCAACCTGAAAGGGACCTTTCTCTGTCTGAAGTACGAAGCACGAGCCATGCTGAGGAGTGGTAATGGCGGGGCAATCGTAAATGTCGGATCTGTGAACTCTTTCCTCGGCGTCGCAGGCGCCGCTGGCTACGTGGCGTCCAAGCACGGACTTATTGGACTGACGACGAGCGTCTCCGCAGAATTGGCCTCTCAGGGCATCAGAGTCAACCTCGTGTGCCCGGGCATCATTGATACGCCGATGCATCACAGACTGCGGGGGATAGTGGGCGACGATTTTTATGAGAAAGGTGTGCTTCCGACCGTTCACCTTCGGCGTGCCGGTGAGCCGGAAGAGATCGCCCAAGCGATTGTCTTCTTGTGCTCGCAGGAGGCCAGCTACATAACCGGTACAACTTTGACACCGGATGGCGGATTTACGCTAACGCTATGAGGTCACGCGATGCCGCCTGACAACTCGCATGATTGCGAGGGTATCTCAGCGATCGAAGACTTGCTGACGTACTTTCAGCGCCATGGCAAGCCGTTGCAGCTGACGAACGCACCAATCATCATCTCCTGATCTGAATTTCTCTTGGTGCGTTCGCACCTGAACGCAGGGTCTTGGGCCACATAGCGAATGGCTCAAACATGCGCATCGAAAGGAGCGCAACATGATCGGGGTAATTGTGACATTTAGCTACGGAGACAGCTTTGACGAGCAAGCCGTGCGGAAGATCGCCGAGACCTCTCGCGCAAGGTTTGAAGGGATGAAGGGGCGAGCCGCTTTCGTTAGTCAACCGTAGATTGAATCAGCGGTCTGAATCGTTGTGCCTCTCGTGCAGCCTGATCTTGCACGGTGGCAATCCTCTGCCAACCAGTGCGCTCAGCTGAGCTAAGGCGTTACCATGCAAGTCACGCGGTCGTGAGCACCTCACATGGTGTTGTGTCACGAAGAGCCTGCCGACTCTCTCGCATGGCGACGACATTGCATTCGACGGACACCAGGCGACCGGATTTGGCACCTTCCTTGATGATGGTCTCGAGACTCTGCGTCCTTCCCTGCGCAGCCACAGCGATGAGTGTCCTCGTCGCGTGCGACAAGCCGCAGGATCTCGAGTCGGCATTTTCAACAGGAGCGGCACCGATGAGCATCACCATCACGTCGTCTGCATTCGCGCCAAACGCCGAGATTCCGAGCAAGTACACCTGCGAAGGCGATGATGCGTCTCCGCCGCTCGCATGGACCGGCGCACCCTCGAACACGAAGAGCTTCGCGCTCATCGTCGACGATCCCGACGCGCCGGATCCGAAGGCGCCGAAGATGACGTACGTGCACTGGGTGCTCTACGACATCCCGGCCGCCGTCACCAGCTTCGACAAAGGCGCCTCGACGCATCTGCCGTCCGGCGTGCGCGAAGGGATCAACGATTGGAGGCGCACGGGGTGGGGCGGTCCGTGCCCGCCGATCGGACGTCACCGCTACTTCTTCAAGCTCTACGCGCTCGGCGCCACGCTCGGCGATCTCGGCTCACTGACCAAGCCCGCGCTGGAGCGCGCGATGAAGGGACACATCCTCGCGCAGGGTGAGCTCGTCGGGACGTACCAGAAGAGGAAGTAGAGGCTTTCGTCGTTCGGACGTCCCCCACCATCGCATCATGACCGACCGCGTTGACGCGCTCGTGAGCGATTGTTTGTGATGACTGCCCAGCTGCCATGCCCGAAAGCAGCGAACAAACACGAAGAACAATGGTGTTCTCATCAAACGGGTTGGCCCGGTAATGTGCACGTGAGTCACGTCGCGCCGCCCCCGTTCGCGGCGCTCTCGGGCCCACGGCGAAGCACCCCCTGGAGCGAGGTGCCGGGCATCACCGTGTTGAATACCGTGCCGAACTTCTTCACGTTTTCGTGCAGCAGCGCCAATCGCTGATCCGGTTCATCGGTGTCCACGACGATGTCATACGTGATTGACTCCAGGCGCGGCGGCACGTCCTGTCGGACGCCGTGCACCCTCACCTCCACGCCGCGCAGCTGAAAGTTCAGCATCGGCACGACACGTTCGATGCCTTTTATCATGCACGCCGAAAGCGCCGCCAGCAGCAGCTCCGCTGGATTGAACATGTTCGAGTTGCCCCTCAGATCCGTATCGAGATGAATGGTGGCGGCTTTGCACGTCGCAACACTCCCATGTGAATCGACGCGCCGAGCAACTACATCGAAGACCATTTTCGCTGCAGCGTCACTCATGACGACCCCTCCTGTGTGAACCCGCCGTCGACGCGCAGTCGCCGATCGCTAGGCACCATTGTGTTTCATTGGCAGAATCGCCGCGGTGTCGCCGGCCCGTGTGGACTCCTCGAATATTCTCAACAGCTCGAAGAAGTACGAAAGAATGAGCGGCCCGAGAAACGCGCCCACCAGGCCGAAGAGGCGGATACCCGCGAAGGCGCCGACGAGCGTCAGCATCGGGTGAATGCCAGAAACGCGGCGATAGACGAATAGCCGGACGACGTTGTCGATGTTCGAAGCCAACCCCGCGCCCGCCACTCCCAGGAACAGCGCCGCGCCGAGGCGGTGTTGGAGCAGCAGGATGATCGTGCCGGGCAGCCATACGAGTGCGCTGCCGAGCAACGGTTGCACCGACACGCACGCGGTCAGGAAGCCCCACAACACCGCGGGCTGGAGCCCGACGAGCGCGAACGCAATCCCGACGACGGTACCCTGCAGCACCGCCGTGAATGCGGTGCCGAGCAAGAGCGCGTCGGTCACCGTCGCGAAGCGCGCGGCGAGCACTTCGGCGGTGCCGTCCGACACCGGAAGCAGCCGCTTGACGCGGCGCCACAACGGCGCGGCGCCGAGCAACAGGTAGTACAAACCAAACAGCGCGATCACGAGATTCAGAACCGTCGACGCGAGGCCTCCGAACAACGCGACGGCGCGCCCCGAAAGCCAGGTGAGAATGCTCGCGCTGATGCTCGCGAGGTCCTGCGTGACTCCGAGGTCGCCGAGTGGTGTTCGCGCGAGCCATGCCAGAGCTTCGCCAGCGCGCCAGCTGCCGATCTCGGCGCTGGCCTCGGAGACAACCTTGGACACGAACCACGCCCCGGGGACGAGGAGGAGAACGAACACTCCCAGGGTGATCGCCAACGCCGATAGGCGCGGCGGAATCACCCGCGATAGCCGGTTGTGAGCCGGACGGGCGATCACGAAGAGAATCAATGACCCGATGAGCCCAGTGAGAAAAGGGAGCAGGCCGACGAGGACGCCAATCCCGAGAACGAGAAGCAATCGGCGCAATGCACCTCCGCCATCGCTGGATACGTCGTCAATCGGCGTGCTGGTGCTCATGCGCCCTCCCCTTCGTCGACGTGGCGATTGCGCGGAAAATCGATCGTGGTGTCCGAACACTGTCGAGGAAATTCTCGACTGAAAAGGGAATGCTCACGTGCGCTCCGTCTCACTCGCGGGTGCAGAGCGCGTGCCGCGCGTCGTCGGCTGCTTCGTCTCTCGATAGATGACACCGCGACGACTCAGCCATTTCTCGGCCTCCACCGCGAAGAACACGATTGAAGCTATGGCGATGCAGCTGACTACCTCGCCGGCGGTGAGCGGTGTCGTTTTGAAAATCGTCGTCATCGCGGGGACGTAGAGCGCCGCCATCTGCAGGCCGATCGTGAGAAGAACAGCGCCGAGGAGCGGACGGTTCGACAGAAGCCCCTGTTTGAAGAGCGACTCGTGCTCCGAGCGGATCGCGAGAATGTGCGCGAGCTGCGAGAGCGTCAGCACCGTGAACGTCATGCTCTGCCAGTGCGCGTCGCCGGTGCGAAGCGCCCATCCCTGCGTGCCAAGCGCCAGTGCCGCCATGAGCAGCCCCACCCAGATCGCATGCTGCCAGAGCCCGTGTGCGAATATGCTCTCCGCCGGCCGACGCGGAGGTCGGCGCATGACGTCCCGTTCCGGCGGCTCGGCCGCAAGTGCAAGTCCGGGCAGCCCGTCGGTCACGAGATTCATCCACAGGATGTGAATGGGGAGCAGGGGGAGCGGCAGGCCGAAGAAGGGCGCGAGGAAGAGCGTCCAGATCTCACCCGAGTTCGTCGATAGCCCATAGCGGACGAAGCGTCGAACGTTGTCGTAGATGCGGCGGCCTTCGCGAATCGCTTTCACGATCGTCGCGAAATTGTCGTCGAGCAGCACCATGTGCGCTGCCTCGCGGGCGACGTCCGTGCCGCTTCGACCCATCGCGATTCCGATGTCGGAGCGACGCAGCGCCGGCGCATCGTTCACGCCATCGCCGGTCATGGCCACCAACACGCCCCGNNCGCCGTCGCCGGTCATCGCCACGTACTCGCCGCGGTTCTGCAGCGCCTCTACGATCCGGATCTTGTCCTCTGGAGCGACGCGCGCGTAGACGCGGATGTCTCGCACCCGCGCTTCGAGGTCCTCCGATGACATCGCCCTGAGCTCCGCGCCGGTGACCACCGAATCCCCAACCGCGGCAATCCCCAGGCGCTCCGCCACCGCGCGCGCCGTGGCGGGGTGGTCCCCGGTGATCATCACGACGTGGATGCCGGCCGATTGGCAGAGCGCCACTGCCTTTCGTGCCTCGGGTCGCGGCGGATCGAGGAGACCGATGAGGCCAAGGAAGGTCTGCTCCGTCTCCAGATCCTCCATCTGCGGAGGAATGGATTGGACCCGGCGCATGGCAACCGCGAGTACCCTGAGTCCGGAGGCGGCCATTCCCGTGGCGTCCGCAAGCGCGGCGTCGCCATCGAGCGGTTCGACCGCGCGCGCACCCAGGCGGTCGACGCACGAAGCGAGCACGCGCTCGGGTGCGCCTTTGGTGAACACGACCAGTTCGCCCTGGTCCCGGTGCACCGTCGTCATTCGTGCACGCTCCGACGAGAACGGCAGCTCCGCCACGCGAGGCCAGCGCGTCTGCAGCACCTCCTTCTGATAGCCAGCGGCCGCCGCGGCACGGTACAGTGCGGTCTCGGTCGGGTCGCCGGTTGCCTCGTCATTCGGGCTTCGCGTTGCGTCGTTGTTCAGCGCGATCGCCTCCAGCAGGAAGTCGCGCGCACCATCCGCTGCCCCGCGCGCGGGCGGCGTCGCAGGCCGCTGGCTCGGGTGTATCTCCTCGACGCGCATTCGGTTTTCGGTGAGCGTGCCGGTCTTGT
>PLMM01000016.1 GCA_003142495.1 Gemmatimonadota bacterium
TAGTTGATCGTCTCCGGCTTGGTGACCTCGCCCCACGACCACCAGTTGCGGAGCCCCTGCATCTCGTGGCGCTCGCGCTCCTTCGGGTCTTTCGGGCCGCGGATCTCTTCCGGAGAAGCGATGCGGATTTGAATGAAGTCGAATGCGGAGCTTCTCTGCTCGCGCACGCTGCGAAAGTCAATCATTTACTAATCCTCCCCGTTGCCGTTGCCGTGCCCGTTCTCGCCCGTTGCGCCCAGGTGCACCCAGATGCCGAGCGCCTGCAGCTCCTTCACGAGCACGTTGAACGACTCCGGAATCCCCGGCTCTGGCAGATTCTGGCCCTTCACGATCGCCTCGTACACGCGGCTTCGACCATTCACGTCGTCACTCTTGACCGTGAGGATCTCCTGCAACGTGTGCGCAGCGCCATACGCTTCCAGCGCCCACACTTCCATTTCTCCGAAACGCTGGCCGCCGAACTGCGCCTTTCCAGCGAGCGGCTGCTGCGTGACCAGCGAATACGGTCCGATGCTTCGCGCGTGGATCTTGTCATCCACCAGGTGCGAGAGCTTCAGCATGTAGATCTCACCAACGGTCACCGGGTTCGCGAAGCGCTCGCCCGTACGACCATCGCGCAGCCACACCTTGCCGGCGAGCGTCAGCCCGGCGAGCCGCATCAGCTCGACCGCCGCCGCGTCCACATCCAGCTCCGACTTCGGTCCGAGCATCGCCGCAAGTGCCGGCAGCTCCTGGCTCTGCAACACATCCGCGCTCTCGCGACCGCGGTGCTTCTCGAGCTGCTTCAGCGCACCACGCAGCTCCGGCTTGCGCGCCTCCGGAAACTCGGCGTCCTCTCCGAGCGCACCGTGCAGCGCGATCTGCGCATCGACTTCCGCATGCTCGCGATCGGCCAGCTCCTTCGCGGCCGCCGTGAGGAAATCGCGGAAGCGGAAGAAGATGTCGCGCGTCTCCTGCGACATCGTGCGTCCACCCAGATCGTTCACCGTCGCGGCGTCGAGGTTCACGTGCGCCTCGCCGGCACGCGCCGGGCGAATGTCGTGCAGAATCGTCTTGATGTCCGCGTCCGAGATCACCGGAGGCGCAACGCTCAGTGCAAGCGCCGGCGCGGCCCACTTGAGCCCCGCGAGACGCATCAACATGCCGATCTCCCTCTCGTTCGCGCCCTGGAACACCGGCGTCTTGGCGTAGAAGCCAAGCTGCTTGGCGCACCATCCAAGGTGCGTCTCCAGGATCTGACCGACGTTCATTCGGCTCGGTACGCCGAGCGGGTTCAAGACGATGTCGACCGGGCGACCGTCCGGGAGGAACGGCATGTCCTCCTCAGGCACGATGCGCGCGACGATACCCTTGTTGCCGTGACGACCAGCCATCTTATCGCCCACCGAGATCTTGCGCTTCTCGGCGAGATAGACCTTCACGAGCTGGATCACGCCGGGAGGAAGCTCGTCGGGCTGCAGGATCTTGTCGATCCGCTCCTCCGCCTTCTCCTCGATGCGCGCCTTCTCGGCATTCGCTGCCTCGATGACCTCGCGGATCCGCTCATTCATCTTCTTGTTCTCAACGCGGAACGTCTTCAGATCGAGCGCGGCAATCTTGAGATCGCGCAGCAGGTCCGGCGTGAGCTTCGTGCCGGCCGTTATCGCTTCCTCTACCGTTCCCGACTTGAGCGCGAGCGTCACGACCTGGCCCTCGAACATCTCGGCCAGCTCGCCGTCACGCACTTCGCTGACGCGCATCTTCTCGTCGTTCTCGAGTCGACGCACTTCCCCGATACGCTCTCCGCGATCCTTTTCGATCACCTGATCATCGATGCGCGAGAAGATCTTGACGTCGATGACGACGCCTTCCATTCCCGGTGGCACCTTCAGCGACGAATCCTTCACGTCCTTCGCCTTCTCACCGAAGATCGCGGTGAGCAGCTTCTCTTCGGGTGAAAGCTCGGTCTCGCCCTTCGGCGTGATCTTGCCCACCAGAATGTCGCCCGGCTTGACGTGCGCGCCGATCCGAATGATTCCACGCTCGTCGAGATCGATCAGGCTCTCCTCGGCGACGTTCGGAATCTCTCGCGTGATCTCTTCCTGGCCACGCTTCGTGTCACGGACGTGCAGCTCCAGCTCCTGAATGTGGATCGACGAATAGACGTCGTCCTTCACGAGCCGCTCCGAGAGCACGATCGCATCCTCGAAGTTGTGTCCGTACCACGGCATGAACGCCACCGTGACGTTGGCGCCGAGCGCGAGCTGTCCGGCCTCGGTCGCTGCTCCGTCGGCGAGCACATCGCCTTCCTTCACGCGCTGTCCGAGCCGCACGAGGGGGCGCTGGTTGATCGCCGTGTCCTGATTGGTGCGCCAGTACTTCTTCAAGCGGTAACGATCGTTCTGCGTGAGACGCGCGAGCGGGCGATCGCCTGAGCGACGCTCTTCCGTGCGGGCACGATCGGCGGGGCCGGCATCCACCATGATCTCATCTGCGGTGACACGCGTGACGACACCGGAGCGCTTCGCGATGACGACGGCGCCGGAATCGCGCGCCACCTTCTCCTCGAGCCCCGTGCCGACGAGCGGCGTACGCGGGTTGAGCAGCGGAACCGACTGCCTTTGCATGTTGGAACCCATCAGCGCGCGGTTGGCGTCGTCGTGCTCGAGGAATGGAATGAGCGCGGCGGCGATCGACACGAGCTGTTCCGGCGCCACATCCATGTAATCGATGCGGTCCGGCGGTGTGAGCGGTACGTCACCCTGCTGACGGCAGAGCACGAGCTCGTCGACGAACGATCCGTCGGCGTTGAGCTTCGCGTTCGCCTGGGCGATGATCGCCTCTTCTTCACGGTTTGCGTCGAGCCACTCGATCTCGCCAGTCACCTTGCCCTTCCGCACGACACGATACGGCGTCTCGACGAAGCCGAGATCGTTAACGCGTGCGAAGCAGGCGAGCGACGTGATCAGTCCAATGTTCGGACCTTCAGGCGTCTCGATCGGGCACATGCGCCCGTACTGCGAATAGTGCACGTCACGGACTTCGAAGCCGGCGCGCTCACGCGTGAGTCCGCCGGGTCCGAGCGCCGAGAGGCGACGCTTGTGCGTCAGCTCGGCGAGCGGGTTCGTCTGATCCATGAACTGCGAGAGTTGCGACGATCCGAAGAACGCCTGAATGACCGCGCTCACCGTCCGAGCGTTCACGAGGTCGTCGAGCGTGATCTTTTCCGGATCGGTATTGATCGACATGCGCTCCTTCACCAGGCGCGCCATGCGGGAAAGTCCAACGGAGAACTGATTCGCGATCAGCTCACCAACCGAGCGAATGCGGCGGTTGCCGAGGTGATCGATATCGTCCGTCTTGCCGCGACCTTCGTGGAGCTCGACGAGGTAGCGCACGATCGCCACGAAGTCTTCCTTCGTGAGCACCGTGTGCGACGCCGGCGTCTTGAGGCCGAGGCGCTGGTTGATCTTGTAGCGTCCCACGCGCCCGAGATCGTAGCGCTTGGGCGAGAAGAACAGCCGCTCGAGCGCGACACGCGCCGTCTCGAGATTCGGCGCATCGCCCGGACGGAGCAGCGAATAGATCTGGCTCAACGCCTCCTTCTCGGAGTGCGTCGGATCCTTGAGCAACGTGTTCTTGATGAGCGTCGACTCGGCACGCCCCGAAGCGACGAACACCTGCACCTTGTTGACGTCGTTCTTGCGGAGCTTCTTGATCAGCGTGTCGTTGAGCGACTGACCCGCATCGGCGATCACCTCGCCATTCTCGGCTTCGGCGACGTCGATGGCGAGCACGCGACGCACCGGGCGCTCACCGCGCTCGATCGCATCGGTCTCGTCGCGGAGATCGATCGTCATGTAGCTCGCGAATACGCGAACGGTGTCGACGCCAAGGCGGCGTAGACGGTTGTAGACCTCGGGGGTGAGCTCGTCGCCTTCCTTGACGAGCATCTCCGTTTCCGCGCGCTCACGCTCGGCGCGCGCCTTCTTGGTCTTGAGCTTCGGTGCATCTTCCGCCGTCGCTTCACCGGCGAGCGTGATGTCCTCGGCGACGATCGCGCCGAGCACTTCGCGCTGGTCGCCGCGGCTCTCGAGCTTCTTGGTCAGATCGAGGTCGCGAACCGCGAAGAAGAGGCGGAGGATGTCGGAGTTGCTCCCGTAGCCGAGCGCGCGGAGGAGCGCGGTGGCGGGGAACTTCTTCTTCTTGTCGATGTGCACGTAGACGACGTCGTGGATGTCGACGGTGAACTCGACCCACGAGCCGCGGAAGGGGATGATGCGCGAGGAGATCAGGCGCTGCCCGTTCGGGTGCGTCGACTCTTCGAACACCACACCCGGGGAACGGTGCAGCTGGCTGACGATCACTCGCTCGGCGCCATTGATGACGAAGGTCCCGAGCGGCGTGAGCAGGGGCAGCTCGCCGAGGTAGACCTCTTTCTCAATGATGTTGCGAGGGCGCTTCTGTCCGTTGACCTCTTCGTTGACGACGAGCTGCAGCGTCGCTTTGAGAGGAGCGGAGTAGGTCATGTCCCGCTCGATGCATTCGCCGACGGAGTACTTCGGCTCACCGAGCGAATAGCGGACGAATTCCAGCGAGTAGTTCTCGTGGACGTCCGTTATCGGGAAGAGGTCCTTGAATACGCGCTCGAGACCGACGTCTTCACGGTCGTGGGCCGCGGCGTCCAGCTGGAGCAGCGCCTCGAAGGCGCGCGTCTGGATGTCGAGGAGATGTGGCATCTCCATGCCCTTGTCGAGCTTACCGAACGAGATTTGCTTCAATGCTTCAGCCATGAATCACCCACGCGCAGACGAAAGGGCCCCGCCCTCACAAATCGCGCACAAAACGCGACCGCGGAGTGGAGCACCTGAGAAACCCGATTGTTTCGTACGATTCTGGTGTCGAACCATTCGCGCCGGAATCAAGAGAGGGCCGGCAGCCGGAGCCGATGTAATACCGGCGTGCTGCGCGGCAGTTCCCGCGGCGGGCGACGAGTCGCCCGCCACGAACCCTGCGGCCGCCTTACTTGACTTCGACTGCGGCGCCCTGCTCTTCGAGCTTGGCTTTGATCTGATTCGCTTCGTCCTTGTTGACGCCGGCCTTGACCGCCTGAGGCGCGCCGTCGACGAGGTCCTTCGCTTCTTTCAGCCCGAGCCCGGTGATCTCGCGAACGACCTTGATCACCTGGATCTTCTTCGCGCCCGCTTCCTTGAGCATGACCGTGAACTCGGTCTGCTCTTCGACGGCAGGAGCCGCACCACCAGCGCCGCCCGCAGGCGCCGCACCGGCGACCGGAGCCGCCGCGATGGTGACGTTGAACTTCGTCTTGAATGTCTCGATCAGTCCGGCGAGCTCGAATACCGACATGTTGCCGATCGCTTCGAGAATCTCGTCTGGGCTCAGCGTTGTGTTCGCCATTTTTCTCAATCTCCCTAAGTCAATCCCAGGTGCTCTCTTGTTTCCTGGGGCGTGTTGTATCGGACAAACCACCTGGGAACCGTTACGCGCTTTCCGCGCCTTCCTTCTGAACTCGAAGCGCTTCCATCGCGCCCGCAAACGTGCTGAGCACACCGGAGAGCGCACCAAGGAACGCGCTCAGCGGCGACTGCAATCCTGCACCGAGATCTGCCAGCATCTGCTCCCGGCTCGGAAGCGACGCGAGCTGCTTCACCTGCGCGATGTCGATCGCCTTGCCGTCGAGCATGCCGCCCTTCACGGACGGACGCTGATCGTTTTCCTTCGCAAAGTCGTTCAACACCTTGGCTGCGGTGACCGGATCCTTCCCGATCACGACGCCGGTCGGTCCGCGCAGGCGCGAGCCCGCGAGTCCCGACTCGTTCACTGCGCGGAGCGCGAGTGAGTTCTTGATGACGACGTACTCGACGCCCGCCTTGCGGAAGCGTCTGCGCAGCTCGGTCATCTTCTTGACGTTCAAGCCGGTGAAGTCCGTGTAGTAGAACGCGGTTGCACCGGTGATCTTTTCCCTGAGCTCAGTGACGAGCTGCTCTTTCTCGTGGCGCTTCATCGGCTAGGACCGGTACGGGGTGATATCGATCGCGATGCCGGGGCCCATGGTGCTCGAGATCGCCACGTTCTGCACGTAGACGCCCTTTGCCGCGGACGGCTTGGAGCGAATGATCTGATCCATGAACGCGGCAAAGTTCGACGACAGCGCATCGGCGCTGAACGAGACTTTGCCGATCGGCGCATGCACGTTCCCGCCCTTGTCGACGCGGAATTCGATTTTTCCTGCCTTCACTTCGCGCACCGCGCGCTCGACGTCGAAGGTGACGGTGCCGGCCTTCGGATTCGGCATCAGTCCGCGAGGACCGAGCACGCGACCCAGCTGTCCGACCTGTCCCATCTGATCAGGGGTGGAGATGAGGACATCGAAGTCCATCCATCCTTCCTTGATCCGCGGAATGAGCTCGATGCCGACGAACTCGGCGCCCGCGGCTTCCGCCTCGCGCGCCTTTTCGCCTACCGCGATCACCGCAACGCGCACCGACTTACCGGTGCCGGCGGGGAGCACGACCGTGCCGCGCACGACCTGATCGGCGTGGCGTGGATCGACGCCGAGTCGGACGGCGATCTCGACGGTCTCATCGAACTTCGCGAACGCGGCGCTCTTGACGATCTCGATTGCCGCGCGCGCCTGATACGCCTGGAGAGCCGTGCGCTTCTTGGCGGCGTCGACGTACTTCTTCCCGTGATCAGCCATTAGTCGATCACCTCGATCCCCATCGAGCGCGCTGCGCCGGCGATCATGGCGATAGCGGAGTCGATGTTGTCCGTGTTGAGATCCGGGAGCTTGATCTCGGCGATCTTCCGAAGCTGTGCGCGTGTCACCTTGCCGACCTTCGTTCTGTTCGGAACGCCTGAGCCCTTCTCGAGACCGAGCTCCTTTTTAAGGAGGACGGCGGCGGGCGGGGTTTTCAGGATGAACGTGAACGATTTATCCGAGAAGATGGTCACCTCGACTGGGAGGATGATCCCATCCTGATTCTGCGTGCGAGCGTTGAACTCCTTGCAGAACGCCATGATGTTGATGCCGTGCGGACCGAGCGCCGTTCCGACCGGAGGGGCCGGATTCGCCTTGCCTGCCGGCACCTGCAGCTTCACAAAACCAGTTGCCTTCTTCGCCATAAACCTTCCTATCGCGTTGTGTGGGGGTGAGCCATGCGCGCCACTCGCTCGCATGTACCGCCGCCCCACCGTAACAGCTCCCACTTTGTATTTATCGTCGTCGTGGTAGCCGACGTGCTGCCAATCGAGCCCGTCTCCGAAGCAATATCCGAAGCGATCAGTATCCCTTCAGCTGCAGATAGTCGAGCTCGACACTCGTGGGCCGTCCGAAGAGCGATACCGACACGCGAACCTTCCCCTTGTCGGCGAACACTTCCTCGACGGTGCCATTGAAATCGGTGAACGGTCCTTCGGTGATCGCCACCGCCTGACCGACCAGGAACGGAATCTCTTCCTGCGGCTCTTCGGTCTCACGCTCGTCGGCTATTCCCAGGAGGCGATTGACCTCATCGGGGCGCAGCGGCTGCGGGAGCCGCTCCTGACCAACGAACTTGATGACGCCCTGGATGCTGTTGATGTCGTGCAGCGTTTCCTGGTTCATCACCATCTCGACCAGCACATAGCCCGGATAGATCTTCCGTTCGACGTTCACCTTCTTGCCGTTCTTGATCTCTACGACTTCCTGCGTCGGCACGAGCGCCTGGCGGATCGGGCGATCTTCAGCCGGCCGGGCATCGGACTCGATGCGACGCAGGATCAGCGAGCGCACCTTGTTCTCGTGACCGGCGGTCGTCTGTATCGCGTACCAGCGATGTCCTTCGACGAGTATGGTCATTTGAACAGCGACGGAATGAACTGCACGAGCACGGCCTGGAAGAAGGCGTCCATCAGAAAGATGACGAACGCGATCGCGAGCACGACGATGATGATCGTACGCGTGGCCTCGATCAGCTGGCGCCTGTCGGGCCAGGTGACCTTCTTGAGCTCCACCTGCACTTCGCGCAGAAACGGTCCCGTGCGGGCGACGTTCGCGCGAAAGCTCTGGAACCAGTTTTCGTGACGTACCGCGTCAGTGGCCACGTTTACTTCGTTTCCTTATGGAGCTTATGGCAGTTGCAGCGAGGGCAATACTTCTTCCACTCGACGCGCTCGGGGTGCAGGCGCTTGTTCTTGTCTGTGAAGTAATTGCGATTCTTGCAGTCGCTGCAGGCAAGAATGATTTTTTCGCGAGGCATGTGCGGTAACGATTAAAGAGATCGGCCGGTGCTAGTCCGGCCTGGAGACGTCATTGAACGTCTCCTGCGCTTTGGAAGCCGCCAACTACTTGATGGTCTTACTTGATCGTCTTATTTGATCGTCTTACTTGATGATCTTGGTGACGACGCCGGCGCCGACGGTGCGGCCCCCCTCGCGGATCGCGAAGCGCAGCCCCTCGTCCATCGCGATCGGCGTGATCAGCTCGATCTCCATCTGGATGTTGTCCCCCGGCATCACCATCTCCGTTCCTTCCGGCAACTTCACGCTGCCCGTCACATCCGTCGTCCGAAAGTAGAACTGCGGCCGGTAGCCGTTGAAGAACGGCGTATGCCGCCCCCCCTCTTCCTTCGTCAGCACGTACACCTCGGCCATATAGTGCGTGTGCGGCGTGATCGTCCCCGCCTTCGCCAGCACCATCCCGCGCTCGATCTCTTCCTTCGCGATCCCGCGGAGCAAGAGCCCGACGTTGTCGCCCGCCTGCCCATCATCGAGCAGCTTCCGGAACATCTCGACGCCCGTGACCACCGTCTTCTTGTCCGAGCCGAAGCCGATCAGCGCCACTTCCTCGCCCACCTTGATCACGCCGCGCTCGATCCGCCCCGTCGCCACCGTGCCACGACCCGTGATCGAGAACACGTCTTCCACCGGCATCAGGAACGGCTTGTCGACTTCGCGCTTCGGCTGCGGAATGTACGAGTCCAGCGCCTCCATCAGCTCGCTGATCTTCTTGCCCCACTCCGAGTTCGCATCCCCACTCTCCAGCGCCTTCAACGCCGAGCCGCGGATGACCGGCGTGTCGTCGCCCGGGAACTTGTAGACGGAGAGAAGCTCACGCACCTCGAGCTCGACCAGGTCCAGCAACTCCGGATCGTCGACCATGTCGCACTTGTTCATGAACACGACGATGAACGGCACGTTCACCTGGCGCGCCAGCAGAATGTGCTCGCGCGTCTGCGGCATCGGGCCGTCCGCCGCGCTCACCACGAGAATGGCGCCGTCCATCTGCGCCGCGCCCGTGATCATGTTCTTCACGTAGTCCGCGTGGCCCGGGCAGTCGACGTGCGCATAGTGGCGCTTGTCGGACTCGTACTCCACATGCGCCGTCGCGATCGTGATGCCGCGCTCGCGCTCTTCCGGCGCCTTGTCGATCTGGTCGAAGTTGACCTTCTGCGCCAACCCCTTCGTCGACTGGATCAACGTGATCGCCGCCGTCAGCGTCGTCTTCCCGTGATCGACGTGGCCGATCGTTCCAACGTTTACGTGCGGCTTCGTCCGCTCAAATTTCGCCTTAGCCATCACTCGCTCTCGTCTGAATAGTTGAAGCGTTCCGAATGCGTGAGCCCGTTGTTGACGGTCACGCCTTGACCTTGCTGATGATCTCCTCCGCCTTCGACTTCGGCACTTCCTCGTAGTGGCTGAACTCCATCGAGTACACTGCGCGCCCCTGCGACTGCGAGCGCAGCTTGGTGGAGTAACCGAACATCTCGGAGAGCGGAACGCTCGCGTCGACGACCTGCGCCTCGCCGCGCTGCACCATGCCGCCGATCTTGCCGCGGCGTGAGGACAGATCTCCGAGAATGTCGCCCATGTACGCATCGGGCACGACGACCTCGACGTTCATCATCGGCTCGAGGATGATCGGATGCGCGCGCTTGGCCGCCTCCTTGAACGCCATCGAGCCTGCGATCTTGAACGCCATTTCGCTCGAATCGACATCGTGGTACGAGCCGTAAATCAGCTGTACCTTCACGTCCACCACCGGATAGCCGGCGAGGATGCCGTTCTCGAGTGCTTCCTTGATGCCTTGCTCGACCGGTCCGATGTATTCACGCGGCACGACACCGCCCACGATCTTGTCCTCGAACACGTAGCCGGTTCCTGGCTCGCCCGGCTCGAGGTTGATCACGACGTGGCCGTACTGACCCTTACCGCCGGTCTGGCGAACGAACTTCCCTTCCACCTTCTCGACGCGCTTCTTGATCGTCTCGCGATAGGCAACCTGCGGGCGACCGACATTCGCGTCGACCTTGAACTCGCGCTGCATGCGATCGACGATGATCTCGAGGTGCAGCTCGCCCATGCCGGAGATGATCGTCTGCGACGTTTCCGGATCCGTATGGACGCGGAATGTCGGATCTTCTTCGGAGAGCTTCATCAGCGCGATCGCGAGCTTGTCCTGATCGGCCTTTGTCTTCGGCTCGATCGCGACGTCGATGACCGGCGCCGGGAACTTCATCGCCTCGAGAATGACCGGGTGTGCATCATCGCTCAGCGTGTCGCCCGTGCGCGTATCCTTGAGGCCGATGATCGCGCAGATGTCACCGGCGCGCACTTCCTGAATCTCCTCGCGCTTGTTGGCGTGCATCTGCAGCAGGCGTCCGACGCGCTCGCGCTTGTCCTTCGTCGAGTTGAACACGTACGAGCCGGCGGTCAGCGTGCCCGAGTAAACGCGCACGTAGGTCAGCTTCCCGACGAATGGATCGGTCGCGATCTTGAACGCGAGTCCCGCGAACGGCGTCTCGTCGTTCGCCGGACGCTCCTCGAACACCTCGTCATCGCCCATGACATGCCCCTTCATCGGGGCGATGTCGACCGGCGACGGCAGATAGTCGATGACCGCATCGAGCAGCGCCTGCACGCCCTTGTTCTTGAACGAGGCGCCACAGAGCAAGGGGACGATGTGATTGCCGACGGTGGCCGTACGGATCGCGTGCTTGATCTCGGCGATCGTCAGCTCCTCACCACCCAGATACTTCTCGATCACCGTTTCGTCGTGCGCGACGGCGGCATCGATGACTTCGCGACGCGCCTTCTCGGTGGCGTCATGCAATTCTGCGGGCACTTCGGTGACCGTGAACGTTTTACCGAGCGACTCGTCGTCGAAGATGTACTGCTTGCGCTCGATGACGTCGATGTGGCCGGTGAACGTCTCGCCGTTGCCGACGGGGAGCTGGATCGGGAACGAGTTGCGCGTGAGGCGGCTGCGGATCATCTCGAGGCAGCGATCGAAGTTCGCGCCGGTGCGGTCCATCTTGTT